>DATBAK010000019.1 GCA_036271555.1 Acidimicrobiia bacterium | reverse complement strand
CGGACGGCGCTACGGCGACGGCGACATCACGTTCTCGACCGACATGGGGAACGTCTCGCTCGCGATGCCGTCGATCCATCCGTGCATCGGCATCGAGACGGCGGGCGCGGTGAACCACCAGCCCGAGTTCGCCGCCGCGTGCATCAACGCGTCGGCCGACCGCGCCGTCGTCGAAGGTGCGCTCGCGCTCGCGTTGACCGCGATCCGCGCCGCCGCGCCGGGTGCGTTGCGCGACCGGCTGCTGACCGCCTGATCGGCCGGGTCACTCTGCGGCCGGACGCGTCGGGGAGGGCGAAGCGTGCGAGCCCGACCGGAGCAGACCGTCAGCCGCTGCCGACGAGCACGACGCAGTCGTAACCGGCTGCGCCCGTGGCCGCGTCCGCGGTGAGCGGACCCGACAAGGTGCTCGGACCGAGCAGCTGGACGATCTTGGCCTGCTCGCGCGTGAGGTTCGGTAGGCAGAGCACCTTCTCGCCGGTGATCTTCGACGCGTTGTCGGTGGGCGTGCCCTGGTTCGTGTAGCCCGAGTTCTTCAGGTTCGTCGACACGTTGCCTGCCGACCCGGTGGGCGCGCCTGCGTTCAGCACCAGCAGGCGCACCTGCGCGGCCGTCTTCTGCGGTGTCGACGCCTTCGTGGTCGACGTCGTCGAGCGCTTCGGTGTCGTGGTCGACGTCGTGGTCGACGTGCTCGAGATCGTCGTGCGCGCGCCGACGGGACCGGTCTTGCCGGGGTCGACGATCTGGAGCAGCACGATGCCGACGATCACCGCGAGGGCGATCAACATCGCGCCCTTCGCCGTCTGACTCTTGAGGCCGTCGGGCAGGCTCGGACCCCCCGAGAAGCCTCCCGGCCGAGCGCCGCGATCCGCCATGGACCCCATTCTTACGCGCAACCCACGGCGGAGCCGGGGTTCTTCGTTCCGTGCGCGCGCGTGTGCAGCGCGATCAGCGCGGGCCGGCCGGTGCGCGCGGACCCGCCGGCGCGCGGCGACCTTCGATGCGACTCCGACGGCGCTCCTCGCGCAGTCGCCGGAGGCGGAGCACGGTGAGCGGGTCGTGGTCGTACGCATCCCGGCGCGCGATGAGCGCGCTGAGGGCGCGGTAGTAGGTCGTGGGCGAGACGCCGAAGCGCTCGCGGATCGCGGGCTCCTTGGGGCCGGGCACCACGGCGCACTCCCGCTCGAAGTCGAGGATGTCGATCTCCCGATCCGCGAGGGTGTCCATCGGAGGAAGATGCTGGCCGCGGCGGGCGCGAATTACAAGCATTTCGGAGGGTGCGCAGCTCGCCACGCTCTGTGAACTCTCGACCGTCGGTCGAGCCTGCGTCTCGGTCGGTCGGACGGAGCCGGGTGTCGGACTCGAACCGACGACCTGCTGTTTACAAGACAGCTGCTCTACCAGCTGAGCTAACCCGGCGGACGCTCGAGCCTAGGACGCGCCCGCGATCGCTCTCAGCCGTGCGATCTCGTGGCACGCAACCGCGGTTGCGGCGGCGACGTTGAGCGACTCGATCGCGCCGCGCATCGGGATCGAGACGAGCACGTCACAGCGCCGGCGCGTAAGCGACGCGAGCCCGCTCCCCTCGGCGCCGAGCACGAGCGCGAGCGGATCGGTCGCGAACGGCAGGTCGGTGACCGTCGCCGGCGCGTCGCCGTCGAGCCCCGCGCACCACACGCCCGCGCGCTTGGCGCGCTCCAGCGCGGCGGGGATGCCGCCGACGAGCGCGAACGGCACGTGCTCGATCGCGCCGGCCGCGGTCTTCGCGGCGGCGGCGTTCACCGGCGCGCGCCGGTGTTTCCCGAGCACGATCCCGGTCGCGCCCGCGGTTTCGGCGGCGCGCACGATCGCGCCGAGATTGCGCGGGTCGGTGACACCGTCGAGCACGACGAGGAACGCCGCGGGATTCGCGAGCAGGTCGTCGAAGTCGTGCGCGCGCAGCGGATCGGCAGTTGCGACGACGCCTTGCGGCGCGTCCGTGTGCGCGGCCGCGCGCAACCGATCGGGCGGCACGGTCTGGAGCCGCGATCCCGCGGCAGCGACGATCGCGTCGATCGTGTCGTCGCGGTCGAGACCCGCGGCGAGCAGGACGCTCCGGACGTTGCGCGTCCGCGCGCGCAACAGCTCGAGCACCGCGCGGCGGCCCTCGACCTCCGCGCCGCCGATCTCGGCTGTGTTGGCGGCGCTCACCGGTGCCAGGTCGTGCCCGACGGACCGTCCTCGAGCGTGACGCCCTGCGCCTGCAGCTCGGCGCGGATGCGGTCGGCCTCGGCGAAATCGCGCCCCGCCCGAGCTGCGTTGCGGGCCGCGACGAGCGCGTCGATCGCGGTGTCGGCCCCGCCCGATTCGCCACCGTCGTCGATCGTCAGACCGAACGCGCCGCACAGCTCGCGCACGGTCGCGAGCAGGCTCGCGGTCTCCGCAGCGTCGCCCCCGTCGAGCGCGGTGTTTGCGCGCCGCACCAGATCGAACACGTACGCGAGCGCGGCGGGCGCGTCGAAGTCGTCGTCCATCGCCGCGCAGAAGGGTTCGATGTCATCGACCGCGCCGGGCTCGATACCGGCGACGCGCGCGCGCCGGAAGAGCGCGTCGAGCCGGTCGACGGCCTTGCCGGCGTCCGACAGCTCCTTGTCGGCGATCTCGAGCTGCTTGCGGTAGTGGGTCTGCAGCACGAGCAGACGGAACGCGCGCGGCCCGTGCCGATCGAGCGCGTCGGAGAGGTCCAGGAAGTTGCCGAGCGACTTCGACATCTTCTCGCGACCCACCATCACCATGCCCGAGTGAATCCAGTGCCGCGCGAAGGCGTGGCCCGCGCCCTCGGCCTGCGCGCGCTCGTTCTCGTGATGCGGGAACACGAGGTCGTCGCCGCCGCCGTGGATGTCGAACGCCTCGCCGAGGATCTCGAGCGACATCGCCGAGCACTCGATGTGCCAGCCCGGCCGACCCGCGCCCCACGGCGACTGCCATTCCGGCTCCCCAGGCTTCGCGGCTTTCCAGAGCGCGAAGTCGAGCGGGCTGCGCTTCTCCTCGTCGATGTCGACGCGCGCGCCGGCGCCCTCGAGCAGGTCCTCCGTGCGCCGGTGCGACAGCGCGCCGTAGTCGGGCAGCGTCGAGACTTCGAAGTACACGCCCTGACCCTCGATCACGTACGCGCGCCCGGCGTCGACGAGCTCGCCGATGAGCCGCTGCATCTGGGCGACGAACTCGGTCGCGTGCGGCATGTCGTCGGGCCGGATGACGTCGAGCCGGTCGAGCTGCTCCCAGTACGCGGACTCGTACGTGTGCGCGAGCTCGGACTCCGTCGTGTTCCGCTCGTGCGCTCGGCGGATGATCTTGTCCTCGATGTCGGTGATGTTGCTGACGTACGTGACCTGCTCGCCGCGCCAGCGCAGATAGCGGCGGATCACGTCGAAGACGACGGCCGTACGACCGTGACCGACGTGGGGCACGTCGTAGACGGTCGGGCCGCAGACGTACATCGAGACCTGGCCGGTCTGGCGCGGAACGAAGTCGACCTTGGCGCGCGCGGCCGTGTCGAAGATCCGCAGCATGACGAGCGAGGCTACGCCGTCTGGTCGCGCTCGCTCGCCGACGGGGATACCCGTCGGCGACCCTGCGGGGGCGCTCACCGCTCCGTGACGCGGGATCGGAGCGGGTGAGGTCGCTCGCTCGCTTCGCTCGCCGCTCTCGCGCGCACGAGGTGGGAGCGACGTCGGTTCAGCCGCGATCCAACAGCGCGACGGCCCACACCGCGATGCCCTCGGAACGGCCGATCGCGCCGATGCCTTCGCCCCGCTTGGGCTTCACGCTCACGTGGATGCCGTCGCCGAGGGGCTCGGCCGCGGGCGTGAGCGCGTCGCGGAGATTGGCGACGATCGCATCGAGATGTGGCGCGAGCCTCGGGATCTCCGCCGCGATCACGACGTCGACGTTTCCGATCCACCAACCCGCGGCGCGCACCCGCTGCGCGACGTCGCGCAGCAGCTCGATCGACGACGCGCCCTGCCAGCGGTCGTCGCTCGCCGGGAAGAGCGTGCCGAGATCGGGCAGCCCGGACGCGCCGAGCACTGCGTCGGCGACCGCGTGCGCGACCGCGTCGGCATCCGAGTGGCCGGCGAGGCCCGGACCGTCGAGCGTCACCCCGCCGAGCACCAGCGGACCGTTGCCGCCGAAAGGATGGATGTCGTACCCGTTGCCGACGCGTGTTCTCATGCGACCTCGATCAGTCCGGCGGCGATCTCGAGGTCGTCGGGCACGGTGATCTTCAGGTTGCGCGGCTCCCCCGCGACGACGCGCACGTCGCCGCCCCCTTGCTCGACCAGCACCGCATCGTCGCTGCCATCGGCTCCCGACGCGTGCGCGCGGCGGAGCGCGTCGGCGCGGAACGCCTGCGGCGTCTGCACGACGACGAGTCCTTCGCGCGACACGGTCTCGAGCACGCGTTCGCCGGCGACGCGCTTCACGGTGTCGGTAATTTCGAGCGCGGGAATCGCGGCGTCGGCGCCGGCGCGCACCGCGGCGATCACCGACGCGAACAGCACACGCGACGCAAGCGGGCGCGCCGCGTCGTGCACGACGACGATCTCGGCGTCGTCGGCAACCGCCGCGAGCCCGGCGCGTACCGATGCCGCGCGCGTCTCGCCGCCCGCGACCGCGCGTACCGGCGACGCGGGCTGCCAGCCCGACTCGGCGGGCAGCGCGACGACGACGTGGTCGCACGCGCGGGCGGTCGTCGCGATCGAACGCTCCAGCACGGTCACGCCGCCGAGCCGCGCGAACTGCTTCGCGGCGCCGAAGCGAGTGCCGCTCCCGCCCGCGACGACGATCCCCCAGACGCTCACCCGGTCAGTCTGCCGCGGGTCATCGCCCTCGCAGGGGCTGGTCGCTCAGGGTTTGTGCGCCGCGACGCGGTCGATGTGCTCGTCGACGCTCGTGAAGACGATACGGCCCATCGCGGTGGGCACGACCGAGGTCACCTGGAGCGAGACCTCGGGACCGCCGACGAGCGAGACGCCGCCATTCACGACGACCATCGAGCCGTCCTCGAGCTGACCGACACCCTGGTCGCGCTCGCGGCCCCGCTTGTTGACGAAGACGCGCACGAAGTCGCCGGGCATGATCGTGGGCGCGAGCTCGACCGCGAGCCGGCGCAGGTTCACGGTGACGACGCCCTGGAGCTCCGCGATGCGCGCGAGCGCGGCGTCGTTCGTGAGCAGCCGCAACTCGAGGCGGCGGGCGAGCGCGGCGAGCTTGGCGTCGACGTCGGCCATCTCGGGCACCTCGTCGTCGACGACGTAGACGCGGACGGGTCCGTCGCGCTTGATGACCTCGAGCGTCTCGAGGCCGCGGTGCGCACGGCGCGCCTTGGTGTCGTCGGATCCGTCGGCGAAGCCCTGCACCTCCGAGAGGACGAAGTGCGGGACCATGAGGTCTCCGCCGAGCAGACCCGCGCGCGCGAGGCCGAGCAGCTGACCGTCCATGATCACCGAGGAGTCGAGTAGCAGTCCGTCGTGCGCGTCGTATGCCTGGGCGCGCACCAGCGGCCGGCTCGACAGGCCGAGCATCTCGAACATCGCGGCGCTGCGCGCACCGACGACGCGGAAGCCGAGCCACAGCGAGATCCACACGAGCAGTCCCGCGAGCGCGATGCCGAGCCCGTCGGGCACGAGCACCACGATCGGGATACCGATGAGCAGCGAGACCATGCCGCCACCGAAGGCGCCGAGCGCGCCGGCGACGACCTGGGCGGCCGGGAGCCGCGCGGCGCGGCGCTCCGCGGCGCCGAGCGCGCGGTCGAGCAGGCGGCCGACGACACCACCGCCGACGTAGCCCGCGAGACAGCCGAGCATCCCGCCGAGACCCTCGAGACCCGAGCCGGTCGCGCCGAAGCTGCGGGCGACCCAGAACCCCGCGGCCGTCCCGAGGACGACCATGAAGAGCCGCACGCCTTCGACGAACATTTGCCTGCCTGCCCTTGAGTCGGTCGTCTCACGGACGGCCGTCACGGCCCGCCCGTCGGGCTCGTCACCCTCCTGTCGGCCGCTCGGGGCGGGAACTGAATGCCGGGTCAGGACGGGTTCAGGCCGTTCCCGCCCGCGCCGGCGGCCCACCCGAACCGGCAACCGAGGCGTCGGGAAGGGCGACGCTTCCGAGCCCGAAAAAACGGGGGACCCCTGAGGGATCCCCCGTTCTCGGCATGGGTGGCCCGGCGGCCCCTAGAAGCCCAGGAGCACCGTGGACGGGTCCGCGGGATCGACCCACACCGGGATCGTCGTGCCCGGCGCAACCAGGCCCAGTTGGGCCTGGGGCACGATCTGGGTGACCTTGGCCGGGTAGGGGGGCTGACCGGCGCGGGTCACGAGCAGGTCGACCTCGATCATCGGCTGGAAGTTCATCTGCGTGCCGGTGTCACGCGACGCCACGACCTGGGCGTCGGCGCGCTCGCCGCTCGTGCCCAGATGCGTCGCCGCGGTCTGCTGGGCCATGAACTGCGTGGCCGCCGCCATGCGCTCCTTGCCGGCGCGCATCTGGGCACCCGGATCGAACGTCTTGTCGATCTCGTTGGCCTGCTGCTTCAGCGCGTGGATGTCCTTGAGGAAGCCCATCAGAGCGCGACCGAGGACTGGTAGAGCGAGCCGTACTGCGTCGACAGACCCATGTTGCTCTTCATGCGTGCGTTCCAGCCGTCGTACGCCGCCTGCCACGCCGCGGTGGTGTGGCCGTTGCTCGCGAGGAAGGCGTCGAGCTCGGCGCCCTGGAGCTTGCGGGTCCCGACCGACTTGGCGAGCTGCGCGTAGCGCTCGAGCGAGATGCCGTCGATCGCCTCGAGGTCGGCGGCCGAGACGCTGGCGGCCGCGCCCGCGGCGCCGAGGCCGCCGACCATCTGCTGCTGCGCGGCCGCGTACGCCTGGGCCTGATCACCGAGCTCGCGGGCCTGGGCGATCATGCCCGGCGCTTCGTGGACGGTGTTCTTCAGGTCCTTCATCTGCTTCAGGAAACCCATGGTGTGCTCCTCGGGTGGGGGTGAACTGGTCTCTCTGCACCGCAGCATCGGCGATTCGCCTTGTTCGCGATTGAGTAGTCGCTACCTATTTTTTTTTGGTCGCACTCGCTGCGCTCGCCGCTCCGGACGCCTCAGGTTTCGACTCGGGCAGGCCGCAACGCGACCCGCCCGGACCTGCGGGAACGCTCGTGTCCGCGGACGGGCTCGACGGCGGGGCGCGGCTCGGCCGAGACTGCAGACCGGGCGTCGCCCCCGACACGCACGAGGAGGTGGGTATGCAGGTCCGTCGCGCAGAGGACCCCACCGAGCCGTTTGCCGCGCTGCCGCGCGCGCTCGCCGAGCAGCTCGCGTCGCGGGCCACGACCCGCCGCTACCGCCGCGGCGACTACATCTGCCACGCGGGCGAGACCGCGACCCGCCTGTTCATCGTGCAGTCGGGACGGATCGCGATCGCCGTGCGCTCGCGCGACGGGAGGGAGTCGGTCGCCGCAGTGCTCGGTCCCCGATCGCTCTTCGGCGAGCTGCCGTTCTTCGACGGCGAGCCCCGCTCCTCCGACGCGCGGGCGCTCACTCCGGTCGTGCTCTCGGAGATCGAGTACGAGGCGGTGCGCGCGGTCGTCGACCAGCAGCCGAGCCTCCTGTGGGACGTCACGCTCATCCTCACGCGCCGCCTGCGCGCCACCGACGAGGCGCTGGCCGACGCGATGTTCCTCGACGTCACCGGCCGGACCGCGAAGCGCATCCTCCAGATCGCGGGTGCCGACGACGAGTTCTCGTTGCCGGTCACACAGGAGGAGCTCGCGGCGATGGTCGGCGCGTCGCGCGAGCGCGTGAACAAGGCGATTGCGACGTTCGTACGCCTGGGCTGGCTGCAGGTCTCCTCGCGGACGCGCTATCGAATCCTCGACCGCGCCGAGCTCGAGGCCCGCACGTCGGTCTGATGCGACGCCTGACGTAACGGCGTGTGCGGCGTCAGCGCGGGGCGAGCCAGGCGAGCGCGCGGTCCCAGAGCACGGCCGCGTCGTCGGGGCGGTGCACCGGACGTTCCGGGTCGTGCACGAACCCGTGGTCCGCGCCGTCGATCACGACGATCTCGCAGTCGGCGCGCCCGGCCCACGCCGCGCGCAGCGCGTCGACGTCGGCCGGCGGGATCATCGCGTCGGCGGAGCCGAAGATCGCGAGCGTCGGACAGACGTCGGCGGCGGTGTCGAGCGCCGAGCGCATCCCGGGTCCTTCCCATCCCGACGGCAGGCGCGGCATCCCGTAGAACGCGACCGCGCGATCGAACCGATCCATCGCCGCAGCCTTGAGGGCGAACATCCCACCCATGCAGAACCCGAGCACGCCGACACTCGTGACACCGTCGTCGACCACCAACAGATCGGCGGCCGCCGAGAGGTCGCCGAGCACGTCGTCGTCTTCGAGCCCGGACGCCCATCCCATGCGCGTCGGCACGTCGCTCGCGGCGCGCTCGGCTTCGGTCTTGCGCGCGAAGGGCTCGATCATCGCGACGGCGAAGCCGTGTGACGCGATTCGCGACGCCATGTCGTCGAACAGCGGCCGGATACCCATGATGTCGGGGTGCAGCACGATGCCCGCGCGCGGCATGCCGTCGGGTCGCGCGTGCACGACGGGCACGGTTGCGTCACCGCGCGCGAGCGTGCGCCGCTCGAGCGAGGTCTCTTCCCGGCCGTTCCGCAGCTCCGCCACGGCCGCGGATCTTAGGAGCCCGTGAGGAACGCGCGGGTCGCTGGGCCGCCCGACTCGAAACCTGACCCGTCAGGAGCGGCGAGCGCAGCGAGCGCGACCGTCAGGCGTAGCGCTCCAGGATGGAGCTCTCGGCGATGCGCGACAGGCCGTCCTTGATGGCGCGGGCCCGCGCCTCGCCGACGCCTTCGACCTCGACCAGGTCGGCGATGCTCGCCCGCATCATCTTCGAGAGGTTCGAGAAGCGCTCGATGATGTGATCGACGATCGCATCGGGCAGCCGCGGGATCTTGGCCAGGAGGCGATAGCCGCGGGGCTGGATCGACGCGTCGAGGTCGATCTCGCGCGGCAGGTTGAAGACACCGGTGACCGCGCGCCCGTCGATGAGGTCGTCGTCGTCGACCTCGGCGAGCCGCGCGAGCACGGCGTCGAGGTCCTCGCTGTCGCGGGGCACGACGTAGTCGCGACACACCAGCCGCAGGTCGCTCTGTACGCCGACGACGAGCTCCTCGAGCTGCAGCTGCACGAGCCGGCCGTCCGCACCGAGCTCGATGACGTAGCCCTCGATCTCGTCGGCGATGCGGCGCACCATCTCGGCGCGCTGCACGGTCTCGGTGACGTCGCGCACGGTCACGAGGTCCTCGACCTCGAGCGCCGAGAGCGCGGCCGTGAGCCCGTCGAGCCGCGCCTTGTAGCGACCGAGGATCTGCAGTGCCTGGTCGGCGCGCGCCAGCACCCGCGGGATCGGCTCGAGCGTCTTCTTCGCGTTCCGCTGCCGGATCGTGACGACCGACATCTCCTCGCTGATCGCGATCACGGGCACGTCGATCTGGCGCGCGACCCGCTCGGCCGTACGGTGCCGCGTGCCCGTCTCCGACGTCGGGATGTCGGGGTCAGGGACGAGATGGACGTTGGCCCGCGCCACCCG
Organism: Acidimicrobiia bacterium; assembly: GCA_036271555.1. Classification (NCBI taxonomy): domain Bacteria; kingdom Bacillati; phylum Actinomycetota; class Acidimicrobiia; species Acidimicrobiia bacterium. The sequence continues at coordinate 183,610 of DATBAK010000019.1, read as the reverse complement.
CGACCCGTCGGCCGCGAGGATCACCGCGCCGTCCATCTTCGCCAGCTCCGAGAGCCGCTGGGGTGTGAACTCGGCGTCCAGGAGGAAGCCGCCCGAGCAGATGGCGAGCACCTCGGGACCGTCGCCGATGATGACGAGCGCGCCCATGTTGGCCTGCAGGATCCGGTCGATCCCCTCCCGCAGCGGCGTTCCCGGCGCGACCAAGCGCAGGGCGACGTGCAAGGCGTCCGATCGGAACTGAGCCAACGTCACCTCCGTGGGGGGCGCGCGCTCGCCCCTCGTGGAGCGCGCCGGGACGGGCGGCCGTACGGTACCAAGGATCGGCATCGTTCACTCCTGCCCGGACCGCGCCCCGAGGCCGTCGTCGGGGACCTCGAGGAGCAGCAACGCCCGGCCCACGTCGGCGACCCGATGGAGCCGGATGCCGGGCACTTCGGGGGTCGACGGGGGCACGACCGCACGCCGAAACCCGAGCCGGGCGGCCTCGGCGAGGCGGCGCGCGATCTGCGGTACCTGACGCAGCTCACCACCGAGACCGACCTCGCCGACGACCACCGTGTCGGCGGGTAGGCGCCGGTCGGAGTGGGCGCCGGCGACCGCCATCGCGATCGCGAGGTCGAGGCCGGGCTCGGCGACCCGCACCCCGCCCGCGACGTTCGCATAGACGTCGAACCCACCCAGCCCGACGCCCGCGCGCTCCTGCAGCACCGCGATGAGCAGCGACAGCCGGCCACCGTCGAGCGCCTGCGCGGCGCGGCGCGGCAGCGGCGCGTTCGTGCGCGTCACCAGCGCCTGCACCTCCACGAGCAGCGGGCGGGCGCCGTCGATCGCGGCCGCGACGATCGAGCCGGACGCGTCGCCGCGCCGCTCGGTGAGCAGCAACGAGCTCGCGTCGGGCACGCCGTGCAACCCGTCGTTCGACATCTCGAACACGCCGAGCTCGTCGGTCGGGCCGAAGCGGTGCTTCAACGCGCGCAGCGTCCGCACCCCGTGGTCGCGATCACCCTCGAACGAGAGCACCGTGTCGACGATGTGCTCGAGGACGCGCGGTCCGGCGATCGCGCCGTCTTTCGTGACGTGCCCGACGAGCACCGTCGCGACGCCGCTCTCCTTTGCGTATCGCACGAGCCGTTGCGCGCCGTCGCGCACCTGCGTGACCGATCCCGGCGCGCCGGGCCCGTCGGGGTCGTGCACGGTCTGGATGGAGTCGATCGCGACGACGTCGGGCGCGAGCGTCTCCGCCATCGCCAGGACGATCGGCAGCGACGTCTCCGCGACGATGAGTAGTCCCGGCGGCGGCACGCCGAGGCGGTCGGCGCGCCGGCGCACCTGCTCGACCGACTCCTCCGCGCTGACGAGCAACGTACGCGCGCCGCCGCGCGCGAGCTCTGCGAGCGCCTGCAGCAACAACGTCGACTTGCCGATGCCGGGCTCGCCCGCGAGCAGCGTGACCGAGCCCGCGACCAGCCCGCCGCCGAGCACCCGGTCGAGCTCACCGACAGCCGTCGCCCGCACCGGCGCGCCCGCCGGATCGACGTCGGCGAGCGGCTTCGGGATCCTGGGCAGCGAAGCCGGGCGGCCCTCGCCGACCGGCGGCAGCTGCTCGATCACCGATCCCCACTCGCCACAGTCGGGGCAGCGGCCCATCCACTTCGGCTGCTCCGCGCCGCAGGCTTCACAACGGTGGCGAACGCGTGTTCGGGTCATGCGGCCAACATAATCGGACCCTCGGACAGTGAACGCGGATCGCGCTGCCGTCGACGAGCATGGGCCGCCATGGCGCCGCTGGTGGTGGGGTTCGATCTCGACCTGACGCTCGTCGACCCGCGTCCCGGCGTGCGGGCCGCGTTCGACGCGCTCATCGCGGAGACGGGCGCGCCGATCGACGTCGACACGGTGCTCGGTCGGCTCGGTCCGCTGCTCGAGATCGAGCTGGCGTCGTGGGTTCCGGCCGATCGCGTCGACGATCTCGCGGCGCGGTACCGCGCGTTCTATCGCGAGGTCGGCGTGCCCGGTACGGAGCTGCTCCCCGGCGCGCGCGATGCGATCGCCGCCGTCCACGCGCGCGGTGGCCACACGCTCGTTGTCACCGCGAAGGAGGACCGCAACGCGCGCGCGTGCATCGAGCACGTCGGGATCGACGTCGACGTCGTGCTCGGCCTGCGCTACGGCGACGGCAAGGTGGACGCGTTGCGTGAGTACGCGGCGACGATCTACGTGGGCGACACGACGACCGACATCGAGAGCGGACGCGCGGCGGGGTGCACGACGGTCGGTGTCGCGTCGGGACCGCACTCGCAGGCGCAGCTCAAGTCGGCGGGTGCCGACATCGTGCTCGACTCGTTGCGCGACTTCCCGGCCTGGCTCGAGACCGCGCCCTCGCGCTGAGCGCTACGCGACCGAGAGCTGATCCAACGCCGCGCCGGTGATGCGCTTCACCTCGGCCGCGGTCGCGGGCCGGGCGCCAACCGCCACCCACGGCGCGCCCGGCGCGAGACACACGGTGAGCTCGCCGGCTTCGACCGGCCCGAACTGCAGGAGCGTCACCGTGCCCGGAGTCTGGCGGCTGCTGTGCAGCTCGACGGATCGTTGCCGGTAGTGATCACCCGACGAGAGGACGGTCTCACTCCCCGTCAGCCGCACCGAATCGGTGCGGCGATCGCTTTCCGAGCCGGTCCGGTACCGATGGCGCGTGTACTCGACGCCATTCGGATCCTCGCCGTAGCGCGTGTTCACGAGCTCACCCGCGATCACGGTCGACGCGAAGTCGAAGGGGTGGTCGTGCACCGGCGGGTCGCCCACGCAGCCCTCCGGATCCCAGACGTGGAGTCGGTACTCGCGCCGCTCGTCGAGTCGCAGCGAGAGCAGGCCGACGTTCTGCATCCGCCACGGGTAGTCGGCGGGATGCTCCAGGAGGTTGCGCACCAGCGTCTGGTCGAGCATGAGCGTCACGCGATCTCCTCGCACGGTCATTACCGGGTCGACTGTACCGCTGCGACCGAACGCCTGTTCGGCAGGCCGCGAGCTACTCCGCCGAGTTCTCGCCCGCGAGCGGGACCGCGAGCCAGCCGACCGGACCGTCGGTACCGACGGCGCCCGCGAGCACGGCGAGGTCGTCCGCGATCGCGGCTTCGTCGAACCCGGCGGCGTCCGACGCCACCGCCTCGCCTGTCACTTCGAGGCGCGCCTTGCCCCGCCACTTCACCGTCCGCACGGTGATGGTCCCCGCGTAGGAGTCGACGCCGCGCCCGATCACGGCGACCAGCACGCGGTGCATCGCGTCGACATCGCCGGCCTCGACGAACAGGCGCGGCATCTCCACGTCGACGATGCGCCCGTCGAGCCGGGGCTCGAGCGTGTCGAGCGCGGCGCGGATCTGCTCCAGCAGGTTCAGCATCACAACCGCCTGGTTCGACGTGCGTTCAGTGCCGCGGCGAGGAGCATCAACAGTCCGAGCAGCGCGGCGCCGGCCGCGATCACGAGCGCGAGCAGCCGGCCGAGGTGCGTGCTCGTGCGCGTGACCGACACTTCGCGCATCGAGCCCGGCTTCAGGTCGACCGCGCGGTGCGCGCCGTCGGGCAACGTGACGTCGACCGAGAGATCGAACGCGGTGCCGAGCTGTGACTGGAGTCCGCGGTCGAGCGCGTCGACGTCGACACCCGCCGCTCGCAACCGCGACGCGAGCTGTGCGTCGTCCGCGACGCCAAGCTTCAGTCCGCGCAGGTCTGCGAGCAGCGACACCGAATCGCGATCGCGGAGCAACGAACGCGAACGCGTCAGTCGCGCGTTCCGCAACGCGCCGTCGCGACCGTCGAGATCCGAGAGCACGGACGCAAGGCCCGAGGCGCCGCGGAACCCCTTCGTCAGCGCGATCGACGTGCCGCCATTCGCGCCGTTGCGCCACGAGCCGACCGACCAGCCGTGCGCTCGCAGATCGGACAAGGGCACGTTCGGTTGCGCCGTCGACGAACCCGCGAGCGCGACGCGCGCGGCGCGATCGAGCGTCACCGCGACGGTCACCGTGCCGCTGCCGTCGGGGTGGACGCGGATCGCAACCGATGCCGACGCGTGGCACGCGCCCAACATCAACGCGCCGAACGCGAGCGAGAGCGCGCCCAGTCGGCGCGCTCTCGTTCGAATCACACCCTGAAATTAGGCGCTCAGCCCTCGGTCGAACCGCTTCCCGCGAGCTCCACCGGCGGCGGCTCGAAGCCTTCGACCTGACGGAAGGTGATCTCGTCGCCGAGCGCGTCCACGATGACGGTCTCGCCGGCGTGGAACTCCTTCCACAGGATCTTCTCCGACAGCGGATCCTCGACCAGCTGCTGGATCGCCCGCCGCAACGGCCGAGCCCCGAGCGAGGGGTCGTAGCCGCGCCGCGCGAGCAGGATCTTGGCTTCGGGCGTGAGCTCGAGACCGAGACCCTGGCCCTCGAGCTGGTTCTGCACCCGCTTGATCAGCAGGTCGACGATCTCGGTGACCTCGTCCTGGCTCAGCTCGTGGAAGACGATGACCTCGTCGATGCGGTTCAGGAACTCGGGACGGAAGCTGCGCTTCAGCTCCTCGTGCACCCGGCCGCGCATGCGCTCGTACGTGACGGCCTCGTCGGCCTTCACGAACCCGACGTTCGCCTTGCGGAGATCGGCGGTGCCGAGGTTCGACGTCATGATGATCACGGTGTTCTTGAAGTCGACCGTGCGCCCCTGCGCGTCCGTGAGGCGTCCGTCTTCGAGGATCTGCAGCAACGTGTTGAACACGTCCGGGTGCGCCTTCTCGATCTCGTCGAACAGCACGACCGAGAACGGCTTGCGCCGCACGGCCTCGGTGAGCTGTCCGCCTTCGTCGTAACCGACGTAGCCGGGAGGCGAGCCGACGAGGCGGGACACGGTGTGCTTCTCCATGTACTCCGACATGTCGAGCTGCACCATCGCGGTCTCGTCACCGAACAGGAACTCGGCGAGCGTCTTCGCGGTCTCGGTCTTCCCGACGCCCGAGGGGCCGAGGAAGATGAACGAGCCCGACGGACGCTTCGGGTCCTTGAGGCCGGCGCGCGTACGGCGGATCGCCTGCGAGACCGCGTGGATCGCGGCGTCCTGGCCGACGACCCGCTTGTGCAGCTCCTCTTCCATGCGGAGCAGCTTGGCGGTCTCTTCCTCGGTGAGCTTGTAGACGGGGATGCCCGTCCAGAGCGCGAGGACTTCCGCGACCGACTCTTCCGTCACCTCGTTGAAGAGGTCGACGCCCTCGGAACGCCATTCGGCTTCCTTCGCCTGGCGCTGCTCGAGGAGCTCCTTCTCCTTGTCGCGCAGGTTCGCGGCCCGCTCGAACTGCTGGGCCTCGATCGCGCTCTCCTTCTCGCGCCGGACGCTCGCGATCTTCTCCTCGAGGTCGCGGTAGTCGGGCGGCGCCTGCATGCGACGGATGCGCAGGCGCGAGCCCGCCTCGTCGATGAGGTCGATCGCCTTGTCGGGAAGGTGACGGTCGGAGATGTAGCGGTCGGCGAGGTTCGCGGCCGCGACGATCGCCTGGTCGGTGATCGTCACACGGTGGTGCGCCTCGTAGCGATCCCGCAGACCCTTCAGGATCTCGATGGTGTGCGCGACGGTCGGCTCGTCGACCTTGATCGGCTGGAAGCGGCGCTCGAGCGCAGCGTCCTTCTCGAGGTGCTTGCGGTACTCGTCGAGCGTCGTCGCGCCGATCGTCTGCAGCTCACCGCGGGCGAGCATCGGCTTGAGGATCGACGCCGCGTCGATCGCGCCTTCGGCGGCACCCGCGCCGACGAGCGTGTGCAGCTCGTCGATGAAGAGGATGATGTCGCCGCGCGTGCGGATCTCCTTCAGCACCTTCTTCAGGCGCTCTTCGAAGTCGCCGCGGTAGCGGGAGCCCGCGACCAGCGCGCCGAGGTCGAGCGTGTAGAGCTGCTTCGCGTGGAGCGTCTCGGGGACGTCGTCCTCGACGATGTTCTGCGCGAGGCCCTCGACGATCGCGGTCTTGCCGACGCCGGGCTCGCCGATCAGCACCGGGTTGTTCTTGGTGCGCCGGCTCAGCACCTGCATGACCCGCTCGATCTCCTTCTCGCGACCGATGACGGGATCGAGCTTCTTGTCGCGCGCGAGCTGCGTGAGATTGCGACCGAACTGGTCGAGCACGAGCGAGCCCGACGGCTGGTTCTCCGGCCCGCCCGCCGCGCCCGGCGCCGCGCCCGCGGTCTCCTTGCCGCCCGAGTAACCCGAGAGCAGCTGGATGACCTGCTGGCGCACACGCGAGAGATCCGCGCCCAACTTCACGAGCACCTGCGCGGCGACGCCTTCGCCTTCGCGGATCAGCCCGAGCAGGATGTGCTCGGTGCCGATGTAGTTGTGTCCGAGCTGCAGCGCCTCTCGCAGCGAGAGCTCCAGGACCTTCTTCGCACGAGGCGTGAACGGGATGTGCCCGGACGGCGCCGACCCGCCGTGACCGATGATCTCCTCGACCTGCGCGCGCACGGCCTCGAGCGAGATACCCAACGACTCCAGCGCCTTCGCCGCGACACCTTCGCCCTCGTGGATCAGCCCGAGCAGGATGTGCTCCGTGCCGATGTAGTTGTGATTGAGGAGGCGAGCCTCCTCCTGCGCGAGGACGACCACCCGTCGGGCTCGGTCGGTAAAGCGCTCGAACACTCTTCCGCCTCTCGTGGGGTTGTCCCGATTCAGGCGCCGCGTCGACCCGGGTTCGGAATGGACGGCACGGCCGGATGTCCGGGTTTCTTCAATTCTATCGGCCGGAACCAGCACAACTTTGGTGCGAGTTCGGCCGCAGGAGGGTGATCAACCGGTCCGAGTCGACGCTTGTTCCCCCCCGGTCCTAGCGTGGGCCCGATGGGGCTCGTCGAGAACCTCGGCCTCCCGGAGCTGCCAGAAGACCTCGGCCGGGTCGAGGCGGCGCTCCAGGCCGCCATCCGGGTCGACGACCGCTTCCTCGGCGACGTGGCCTCTCATCTTCTCGGCGCGGGCGGGAAACGGCTCCGGCCGACGCTCACCCTCTGCGCCGCGTACGCCCTCGTCGGACCCTCCGGCGACCGGGCCACGATCGACCGCGCGGTCACCGGCGGCGCGTCCGTGGAGCTCGTGCACCTCGGGTCGCTGTACCACGACGACGTCATCGACGAGGCCGAGACCCGGCGGGGCGTGCCGAGCGTGAACGCGCGCTGGAGCAACATCGTGGCGATCCTCTCGGGCGACTTCCTTCTCGCCCAGGCGTCGGTGCTCGCGGCGTCGCTCGGCGCCGACGTCGCGGGGCTGCTCGCGTCGACGATCGGCGAGCTCTGCCGCGGCCAGGTGCTCGAGCTGCAGTACCTGTTCAACCCGGCGCGCACCGAGGAGTCGTACTACTCCGCGATCGAGGGCAAGACCGCGTCGCTGCTCGCGACGGCGGCGCGCATCGGCGGCATGGTCAGCGGCGCGCCCGCGCCGACGCTCGACGCGTTGACGTCGTTCGGTCAGCATCTCGGCATGTGCTTCCAGATCGTCGACGACGTGCTCGACGTCACCCGCACCGAGGCGGAGCTCGGCAAGCCGGTCGGCAACGACCTGCTCGAGGGTGTGTACACGCTGCCGGTCATCGCGGCGGTGAAGGAGTCGGCGGAGCTGCGCGAGCTGCTCGGCCGCACGCTCGAGACGGACCAGATCGCACGCGCACGCGAGCTCGTGACCGCGGGCGACGCGGTGAACGTCGCGATGGCCGTCGCGCGCACGCACGCGACGAAGGCGACCGAATCGCTCGACGGCGCCGACGGGCTCGACCCGACCGTGTGCTCGCGACTCGCCGACATGGTCGACGGCCTGGTGCTGCGCGAGTCCTGACGCGTCGCCCGGTCGCAGGCTCCGACCGGACTCACTTCCGAGCGGCGAGCGCGACCATCGAGACGCGAGGCCTCCTCGTCGTCATGGCTCCGGCGCCCGTCGCGACCCGGCGAGCGCGTACGCGTGCGCGGTGATCGTCGAGACGACGACGAGGCCACCCGCGAGCAACAGCACGAGGCGCGACGGTTCCAGGCGGCCGAACAGGGGCCAGTCGACACCGCGCACGAGGTCGGCCGCAATGCCGGCCCCGACGGCCGAGAGCGCGAGCCCGACGCGGATGAGCACGTGGAACACCGCGAACGCGGCGATCCGATCATGACCCGTGAGGTCGGTCTGGAGCACGCTCATCGCGGCGGCGAGTGTCGCGGCCGTGAACGCGCCGAACGCGACCGCGCCGAGGAACGCGAACGCGATCGACGGCGCGAGGCTCATGACCGCGATCACGACACCTTGTCCGAGCAGGCTCACGCGCGCGGTCGCGACGCCGCGTGAGCGCGTCGCCTTGAGGACGAGCAGGCCGACGACCGCACCGACGCCGAACAACGCGACGAGCACGGCGAACTGCGCGTCGGACGCGCCGAGCACCGACCGTACGAAGACGATGCCCAGCGAGAACAGGCAGCCGATCCCGAGCGACGCGAGCAGCGCCGACCATGCGAGCTCGCGCACCAGCGGGATGCGGAACGCCGAGAGGAAGCGGCCGCCGCCGTCGTCGTCGGCACGTTCGGGGGCGGGCGCGCCGTGCTCGTGGAGCTCGCGGATGCGCGCGATGCACGCGTACGACCAGAGGAAGGTGGCGGCATCGAACGCGAACACGACGATCATCGGCAGGCGCGCGGCGCGGCCACCGGGCACGAGCAACGAGATCAGGCCGAAGGCGCCGGCGCCTACCGGGATCAACCCGTACGACGACCCGAGCAGGATTCCGTCGGCGGATTCGAGGTCGCGGTCGTCGACGAGGAACGGCACCGACGCGTCCCGCGCGGGCAGGAACACGAGGCTTCCGGCCTCGAGCAGGAACGACCACGTGTAGACCCACCACACGGCCCGGACCCACGGCACCATCGCGACCACGACCGCGCGGGCAAGGTCCGACACCAACATGACGCGGCGGCGGTCCCAGCGGCGCGTGACGCGCGTCGCGACCGGACCGGCGATCGCGGCGGGCAGCAGCCGGAGCACGAGGATGCCCGCGACCGCGGTCGACGACCCGGTCAGGTCGAGAACGAGCGCCATCATCGCGACCGTCCCCATCCAGTCGCCGAACGCGGAGACGCCCTGGCCGAGCACGAGCGTCCGGAAGCCGTGGTGGCGCAGGGGGCTGCGCGACCGGCTCGGGCTCACCGGCTCGGGGGACGACTGCTCGGTGGCGCGGGTCGACGTCACGGACGAGCCTCGCCGCAGGTGTGACAGCGGGTAGAGCGCACGGGATGACCGACGCGCGCACCAACCGCCGTGCCGTCTCCGCGGGGGGCGGCACGATCGTGATGCTCGCCGCGGTGCTCGCGCTCAACCAGGCGGATCGCGGCAGCATCGGCGCGCTCGGCCCGACGCTCGAGCGCGCGTTCGGGATCTCGCACTTCGGTCTCGGCCTGCTCGCGGGCGCGTTCAGCGTCGTGAGCGCGATCGCGACCGTGCCCGTCGGAGTGGTGACCGACCGCGTGCATCGCGTCCGGCTGCTCGCGGGGAGCGTCGCACTCTGGACGGTCGCAATGGTGATCGGCGGCTTCGCGGTCTCCTTCGCGATGCTGCTCATCTCGCGTATGTTCCTGGGCGTCGTGACCGCGACCGGCGACACGACGATCGTGTCGCTCACGGGCGACCTCTTCGCGCGACGCGACCGCGCGCGTGCGCTCGGACTCATTCAGGCGGGCGAGTTCGTCGGTGTGGGCGCGGGCTTCCTCATCGTCGGCGTGATCGTGTCGTCGCTCTCGTGGCGTTGGGTCTACTGGCTCTTCGGCGCGCTCGGCCTCGTGCTCGCGTTCGCGCTCGCGCGCTTTCCGGAACCGGAGCGCGGCGCCGCGGACATCGAGGCCGAGCCGGGCGCCGACGCCGTGGTTCACGAGATCGTCGAGCACCATGTCGAGCCCGATCCCGACGCCGTCGTCGGCGACGTCGAGGAGCTGTCGCTGCCGGAGGCGATGCTCGCGACCCTCGACGTCAAGACGAACCGGACGATCATCGTCGCGAGCACCGTCGGCTACTTGTTCTCGTCCGGCATCACGCTCTTCGCGGTTCTCTTCGCCACCGCGCAGTACTCGATCTCGAACTCGACGGCGGCGCTGCTCCTGCCGGTCGTCGGCGTCGGCGCGGTGGCCGGACTCATCGGCGGCGGACGTCTGGCCGACCGGCTCGCGCGCCGGGGCGTGACGAGCGGACGGATCATCGTCGCGATCGTCGGGTTCGTCGTTGCGAGCATCGCGTTCGTGCCCGCGTTGCTCACGCATTCGCTCTTGATCGCGCTGCCCGCGCTCACGATCGGAGCTGCGGGCATGGCCGCGCCGAACCCGCCCCTCGACGCGGTCCGGCTCGATGTCATCGTGCCGCAGCTGTGGGGCCGGGCGCAGAGCGTCCGCACGCTCGCCCGGACGATCGCGGAGGCGGCCGGCCCGATCGGTTTGGGTGCGCTGGCCGATCATCTCGGCGGCGGCGGTGTGCGCGGTGTGCAGCTCACGCTCCTGCTCCTCCTGCCGGCCCTCGCCGCGAACGGCGTGCTGCTCGTCTTCGCCACCCGCACCTACCCGCGGGACGTTGCCGCGGAACTCGTGAGCGCGCGCCGCCAACGTCGTCGCCCGCCGCACGAGTCCGACGCGCGCCCGTGAAACGCCCTGCACAGGGGTAAGGCGACGGCATGGGAGCACGGGCCGATGAGCGTCACGACGGCACCGGAACCCACGTGCTCCTGACCTTCGCGAACGAGGACGCGGCCCGGCGCGCGATCCCGAAACTGCACGAAGAGGGCATCCCGCTCGCGCTCCTGCAGGTCGTGCACCCGGCGGTCGCGGTGACCCCGCCGCCGAGTCGCGTCGCGCACTGGATCGCGATGGGAGGCGTCGTCGCCGGCGCGGTCGCGGGCGGCCTCGCGTTCGGCGATCCCGCGCTGCTCGCGCCGGTAATGGGCGCGGGGTGCGGTGCGATCGGTGCGTTCGGCGGGCTCCTGGCCGACCGGAGACGGCGCCGACGCTACGACGTGACCCGACGCGCGACCGTGTCGCGCGCGTACGAGGTGACGTGCCCGAGCAGCGCGGTCACCGAGGAGTGGTGAGCCACGGCACGACGCGAGCGCTGCTCGCGGGATGGGCCGCCGCGTCGATTCCGTTCTCCAACATCGCCGCGCACGCGACGCGCGGCGTCGACCTGCGCGAGCACGGCGGCGGCACCGTCTCCGGCACCGGGCTGTTCGAGGTTGCGGGCTTCGGACCACTCGCGGTCGCCGGCGTGTTCGAGGTCGCGAAGGGCGCGGTCGGCCCCGCGCTCGCGCGGCGCGACGGCGCGCGTGCGGTCGCGCTCGCGGCGGCGGCTGCGGTGTGCGGGCACAACTGGTCGCCGTGGTTGCGCGGTGCGGGCGGACGCGGGCTGTCGCCCGCGATCGGCGCGTTGCTGGTCGCCGCGCCGGCCGGCGCGGGGGTGCTGCTCGGCGGCATGGCCGTCGGTCGCATCGCCGGCGAGACCGCGGTCGGCGTGCTCGTCGCCGACGCATTGCTCGTGCCCGTCGTCGCGCGCGTGCACGGTCGCGATGCCGCCCTCGCGGCAGTCGGCGTCGTCGCGCCGATGATCGTCAAGCGCCTCGTCGGCAACCGCAGCCTGCCGCCGACGGGTCGCGCGCGCGTCGTCTGGAACCGCTTGCTGCTGGATCGGGACGCGGCGTGATCTCCGGTCGCGTCGCGCCGTTCCGTCAATCGCCGCCGCTCGACGATGCGAGACGGGCGCGACCGAGACCGTCGGCTCGCTCCGCTCGCCGCGTGCCGGGATCGGTCTAGGCCGACTCCGCGACTTCGTCGTGGTCGCGGGCGTCGATCTCGTCGAGGAACCGCAGGACGGTGTCGTTGAACGCGTTCGGCGCCTCGGCCATGACGCCGTGCGCGGCGCCGGACACGACGACGAGCCGCGAGCCCGCGATGAGCTCCGCGAGCTCCTCGGCGTCGCCCACGGGCGTGAGCGCGTCCTGCGAGCCGGTGATGATAAGCGTCGGCGTGTCGATCTGCACGAGCTCGTCGCGCATCGCGTCGGGCATCGCGAGGATCGCTTCGACCTGCGCGACGAACGGCGCGGGCGGCGACTGCAGCACCACGCGTCCGAGCACGTTGAGCAGCACACCGAAACGGCGCTGCACGCGCGGACCGACGAGCCAGGTGAGCGCGTCGCCGGCCATCGCGCCCATGCCGTGCTCCGACACCTCGCGCGACCAGTCGGCGAGCAGCTCGCGACGCCACGGGTGATGGCGGCACGCGGTGCACGCGAGCGTGAGCGAACGCACGCGCTCGGGCGCGATGGTGGCGATGATCTGCGCGATCACACCACCCATCGACGCGCCCATCACGTGCGCGCTCTCGATGCCCTCGGCGTCGAGGCACGCGAGCGCGTCCTCGGCCATCTGGAACAGCGAATACGGACCCGGCGGCTTGTCGGAGCGTCCGACGCCCCGGTTGTCGGGAGCGACGCAGCGGTGTCGACGGCCGAAGCGCACACGCTGGAGGGCCCAGCCGCGGGAGTCCGCGCCGAGTCCCTGGATCATCAGGACGGGGCTCCGGTCGCGGCGTCCGAACGCGTCGTACGCGATCTGGACACCGTCGGACGCGATCACCTCCGGCACGTGAGTCCTCCCAGCCTCCCGAGCGTGCGGGAGAGGGTAGACGCTGGGTGGCGGCCCTCGGACCGATGGTGGCCGGGCATCGCGGTCGCTACCCGGCCGCGAGTCCCGCGGTGCCGCGCGTCGGGTGCTCGGGCTCGCGCCCCGCGAGCAGCGCGTCGACGGCCGCGCGCGCGACCTCGCCGAGCTCGGCGGCACCGAGCGGGTCACCCGCGGGATACGAGGCGTCGAGCGCGATGTGCTCGCCGATCACGACCCGCCACGGCGCGAACGGCGTGCCCAAAGGGCCGCCCGGCTTCACCGCGACCGGGAGCACGGTCGAGCCCATCATCGCCTGCATGAGTCGCAGTGGCGGTGTGCCCGCGCCGTTGCGGAACCATGTCGGCGCGAGCGGCACCGCGACCAGGTGACCGGCCGCCAGGCACGCGCCGAGATCTTCGGGCGACGCCGAGATCGAACCGAGACGGCGAAGCAGACCGCCGACGATCGGCACGCCCGGCGTGCCGACGACGCGCAACCGGCGTCCGACCTCGCGTCGTACCGCGAGCGCGAGCGCGGTCGGCTCGAACACGCCGAGCCCGCGGTTCATCACGAGCACCGCATCGCCGGTCGCGGGCAGGTGCTGCGCGCCGTCGACGCGGATGCGCACCATCGCGTCGACGACCGGAACCGTCGCGTCGCACAGCTGCGGGTCGAGACCGAACGGGTCGATCGGGTAGTGACCCGTGAACCGCCGGCGCAGTGCGGTCGGCAATGGTTGCGGATCGGACGTGCGGTCGGCGTCGAGCGTGCTCATGCGACTTCGATCCCCGGCGCTCGACCCACACGGTTCGCGCGCACGATCCCGGCGGTCACGCGACCGCTTCCTTCGCGGGGATGAGCGGCACGATGTCGGCCCACTGATAGAGCTCGGTCAGCACCTGCTGCGTCGACCGCGGCTCTTCGATGCTGAGCGCGTCGAGCGCGCGCTGACCCGACCCCGTGCAACCCGAGCGCAGGAGCTCGACGACGTGGGGTGCGATCGCGGCACCCGCGACCTCGACGACGCGCGCGGCCCAACCCCAGAGGCCCGGCATCACCGGCAGCGGGAGCCGGCCGCCCATGCGCACGGCCTGCCACGGGCTCGCGGCACCAGCACCGACGATGTTGAGCGGGCCGTCGAAACCGACGATGAGCGCGCGCACCATCGCGACGCACGCGTCCTCGGGGTGCAGCAGCTGGAACGGCGGGTCGCTCGTCGCGCTCACCGGCACGACCGGGAGCCGCAAGAGACGGCCGATCGGGCTCGGCACGTGCGAACCGACGACCGGCGCGTAGCGCAGCGACGCGACCGACACGCCGTGCCGGCGACCGAGGCCCGCGGCGACCGCTTCGACTTGGAGCAGCGTCTGCCCGTAGGGAGTCGTGGGCTCGGGCGGCACCTGCTCGTCGGGCACCGATGCCGCGCCGCGACCGCGGCCGTAGACCTCGAGGCCGCTGCGGAGCACGACGCGCTCGAGCTTCCCGGCGCGCGCGGCCGCCGAGAGCGCGACGATCGTGCAGTGCTCGGTGCGCTCCGCGGCCTGCGCGGGCCCGAGGCGCGACGCGGGCTCGTACACACCGAAGTGCGCGACGGCGGTCGGGGCGAACTCGAGCACGAAGTCGCGCATGCGGTCGTGCTGCATCGGGTCGATGCGGTGGAACTCGGCGCGCCGGAGGCGCCGGCGCGGCGGCACGAAGTCGACACCCGCGATCTCGGTGACCGACGGATCCGCCTCGAGGAGCTGCGCGACGCGCGTGCCGAGCTCACCGCCCATGCCGGTGACGAGCACCCTCACGAGTCGGGTCCCCAGACCTCGGGCCGCAGCTGCGGGAACAGGATCACCTCGCGGATCGACGTGATGCCCGCGAGCAACATCACCACGCGGTCGATGCCGATACCGAGACCGCCGCACGGCGGCATGCCGTACTCGAGCGCGCGCACGTAGTCGTGGTCGACCCACTGCGCTTCCTCGTCACCCGATTCCTTGAGCCGCGCCTGCGCCTCGAAGCGTCGCAGCTGGTCGACCGGATCGTTGAGCTCGCTGAACGCGTTGGCGAGCTCGCGCCCGCCGACGATGAGCTCGAACCGCTCGGTGAGCGCGGGGTCGTCGCGGTGCGGACGCGCGAAGGGCGACACCTCACGCGGGTAGTCGCACACGAACGTCGGTCCCACGATGTTGGCCTCGGTCGTCTTCTCGTAGATCTCGAGGATCAGCTTGCCCGTTCCCCAGATCCGCTCGTACGGGATGTCGAGCGCGTCACAATGCTTGCGCAGCTCTTCGATCGGCTGGTTCGGGTGGAGATCGAGGCCCGCGTGCTCACGAATGAGGTCGAGCATCGGACGGCGTTGCCACGGCGGCGCGAGGTCGAACTGCTTCCCCTCCCACTCCACCTTCGTGGTGCCGAGCGCGGCGATCGCGGCGGTGCCGATGAGCTGCTCGGTCAGCGTCATGATGTCGGTGTAGTCGACGAACGCCTCGTACAGCTCGAGCATCGTGAACTCGGTGTTGTGCCGCGTCGACAGGCCTTCGTTGCGGAACACGCGACCGAGCTCGAACACCTTCTCGAGCCCGCCGACGATGAGGCGCTTGAGATAGAGCTCGGGCGCGATGCGCAGATAGAGGTCGACGTCGAGCGCGTTGTGGTGCGTGACGAACGGCTTCGCGGTCGCGCCACCCGCGATCGGCTGGAGGATCGGCGTCTCGACCTCGACGTAGCCACGGTCGAGCAGGAAGGCGCGCATCGCGGCGACGGCTGCGAAGCGGATCGCGAACA
The DNA here is from genome assembly GCA_036271555.1 of Acidimicrobiia bacterium. Classification (NCBI taxonomy): domain Bacteria; kingdom Bacillati; phylum Actinomycetota; class Acidimicrobiia; species Acidimicrobiia bacterium. Next base: position 168,163 of record DATBAK010000019.1, on the reverse strand, counting down.
CGCGGCGCGCGTCGTCGTTCGCGATCAGGTCGACGTAGCGCTGCCGGTAGCGGGTGTCGACGTCGCTGAGCCCGTGCCACTTGTCGGGCATCGGTCGGATCGCCTTGGCGAGCAGCACGCACGCCGACACCTTGATCGACAGCTCGCCGGCCTTCGTCTTCATCACCGTGCCGTCGGCGCCGACCCAGTCGCCGAGATCGAGGTCGCCGACGCGCCCGAACGCGTCGTCACCGATCACCGAGCGCGACACGAACAGCTGGATCGTGCCGCTCGCATCGCGGATCGTGAAGAAGACGAGACCCTTGCCCAGCTGCCGGCGCAACAGGACGCGGCCCGCGACGCGCGCGTCGACGTCGGTCTCCTCGGCGTCGGCCAGCGAGTCGTACCGGTCGTGCAGGAGGCCCGCGGTCGCGGTGCGGTCGAAGCGCAGTGGATACGGATCGACGCCCGCGTCGCGCAGCGCGTCGACCTTCGCCCGGCGCTGCGCCTGCTCGTCGCGCGGATCGAGCTGCTCCGAATTGCTCACCGGTTCCTCTCGAAGACGATGCGGAGCCCGAACAGCGTGAGCCACGGCTCGTAGTGCTGGATGCTGCGCGTGTGCGGACCGATGAGCTCCGCGAGGCCGCCGGTCGCGATCACCGTGCACTCTCCGAGCTCGGCGCGGAAGCGGTCGACGAGCGCGTCGACCTGACCCGAGAAGCCGTAGATCACGCCCGATTGGATCGACTCGACCGTCGACTTCCCGATCACGTGCTTCGGCTCGACGAGCTCGATGCGGCGCAGACCCGCGGCGCGGCCGAAGAGCGCGTCGAGCGAGATCTCGATGCCGGGGAAGATCGCGCCGCCGAGGTACTCGCCCTTCGCGCTCACCGCCTCGATCGTGGTCGCGGTTCCGAAGTCGACGACGATCGACGGGCCGCCGTAGAGGTCGTAGGCACCGACTGCGTTCGCGATTCGGTCGGCGCCGACCTCCTTCGGGTTGTCGTAGAGGATCGGCATTCCCGTACGAATGCCGGGCTCGATGACGAGCGGAGCGAAGCCGAAGTAGCGCTCGGTCATCGCGCGCAGCGCCGCCGTGACCATCGGCACGCCCGACGAGATCGAGACGCCGGTGATGTTCGCCTCGAACGAGAAGCCGTGGAAGCCGAGGAACTGCTGGATCATCAGCGCGAGCTCGTCGGAGGTGCGTTCCGCGACGGTCGCGATGCGCCAGTGGTCGACGAGCTCTTCGTCGTCGAACAGGCCGACGACCGTCTGCGTGTTGCCGGAGTCGATCGCGAGCAACATCGTTCAGGCCCCCACCACGTCGAGTCCGATGTCGAGCACGCGCGCCGAGTGCGTCAGCGCGCCGACCGAGATGTAGTCGGCACCCGCTTCCGCGTACGCGGCGACTGCGTCGAGCGCGACCGTCCCGCTCACCTCGGTGCGCGCGACGCCGCCGAGCAACGCGACCGCTTCACGCACGGTCTCCGGGCTCATGTTGTCGAGGAGCACGATGTCGGGCGCGACGGTCTTCGCCTCTGCGACCTGATCGAGCGAGTCGCACTCGACCTCGATCACGCGATTCGGCCATCGCGCCCGCGCGCGCTCGACCGCGCCGACGACACCGAGGCCGACGAGATGGTTGTCCTTGATGAGCACCGCGTCCGAGAGCGACTCACGGTGGTTGAACCCACCGCCCGCGCGCACCGCGGCCTTCTCGAACGCGCGCAGCCCCGGAAGCGTCTTGCGGGTGTCGAGGATCCGCGCGCGGCCGTGGGTCGCGCGCACGTAGCGGCGGGTGATGGTCGCGATACCCGACAGATGCGTGAGGAAGTTCAGCGCGGTGCGCTCGGCGACGAGGATCGACCGGAGCGAGCCCTGCACCGAGCCGATCTCGGCACCGGGCTCGACCGCCGAGCCGTCGGGGAGGAGCCAGGCGACGACCACGTCGGGATCGATCTGGCGGAACGTCTCGATCGCGGGTGCGGTACCCGCGACGACGCCCTCGACGCGCGCGACGAAGCGCGCCGACGCGACCGCGTCCTCGTCGATACACGCGACCGTGGTGATGTCGCCGAGCACGCCGAGATCCTCGGCGAGCGTGCGCTCGACCGCGTCGCGAACGATCGGCGCGGGCGGGTCGAACGCGCTCACGCGGTCCGGCCCTCCGTGAGCGGTGCGTAGCGTCCGGCCGTCGTGAGCGGCACGAAGCGCGGCGGTTCGCCGGCCACGTGCACGTAGCGCCCGAGCTGCGCGTCGTCGGTTGCGGGGAAGTCGGCTCGTGTGTGCGCGCCCCGCGACTCGTGCCGCGCGGTTGCGCCGACGACGATCGCGCTCGCGACCGTCGTCAGGTTCGCAACCTCGAACGCCGCGGTCGTGGGATCGACGGCGCCGGTGGCCGCGTCGGACAGCGCGGCGAGCGACTTCGCCGCGAGCGCAAGGCCCTCCGCGTCGCGCACGACGCCGACGTCGATCGACATCGTCGCCTGGATCAGCTCGCGCTGGCTCGGGTCGAGCGCGACCGGATCCGCACCCCCCGATCGCGTCGCCGTGAAACCGACCGTGAGGAGCGGCGCGAGCGCGCCGGTCGCCTCGGGGTACCGCTTGCCACGTTCGACCGCGGCCACGACGCGACCGCCGAACACGAGCCCGTCGAGGAGCGAGTTGGATGCGAGGCGGTTGGCGCCGTGCACGCCGCTGCACGCGGCCTCACCGCAGGTCCAGAGCCCGGGCAGCGTGGTCGCGCCGTCGAGGTCGGCGAGCACACCGCCCGACAAGTAGTGCGCGGCCGGCGCGACCGGCAGCCACTCGCGGGTGGGGTCGAGGCCGACCGTCCGACACGCGTTCCAGATCGTCGGGAAGTGCCGCTCGAAGTCGGCGATCCCGGTCGCGTCGAGCCACACGTGCTCCGCGCCCTCGGCGTGCATCCGTGCGTGGATGGCGCGGGCGACGACGTCGCGCGGCGCGAGGTCGGCGAGCGGGTGGACGTCGCGCATGAACGCAAAGCCCTGGCCGTCGCGCAGCACCGCGCCCTCACCGCGCAGCGCTTCCGACAGCAATGGCCGCGGCATCGCGGGATGGTGCAGCGCAGTCGGGTGGAACTGCACGAACTCGAGGTCGGCGCACGCCACCCCGGCGCGCAGCGCGAGCGCGATCCCGTCGCCGGTCGAGAGCGCGGGGTTCGTGGTGACCGCGAAACACTGCCCCGCTCCGCCGGTCGCGATCACCGTGTCGGTCGCGCGCACGTCGACGCGCGCGCCGGACGGATCGAGTGCGACGACGCCCGCGCACTCACCGCCTTCGACGAGCAACGACAACGCGAACCAACCCTCGCGGATCTCGCAGCCCGAGCGGAGCGTTGCGGCGACGAGCGCGCGCTCGATCTCCGCGCCGGTCGCGTCACCGCCCGCGTGCACGACCCGCGCGAGCGAGTGGCCACCCTCGCGCGCGAGCAGCCAGCGACCGTCGGCGTCGTCGAATCGGGCGCCGAGCTCTGCCAGCTCGCGCACGCGTGCCGGGCCCTCGCGCACGAGCACGTCGACCGCGGCTTCGTCGCACAGCCCGGCGCCCGCGACGAGCGTGTCCTGGAGGTGCAGCGCGGGTGAGTCGGGTTCCTCGAGCGCGGCGGCCACGCCGCCCTGCGCGAAGCGCGTGGCCGAGTGCGACAGCTCGCCCTTCGTCAGTACGAGCACCGACCGGCCCGCGGCGCGCGCGTGCAGCGCGGCGGTGAGCCCGGCGACGCCGCTGCCGAGGACGAGGAGGTCGGTCATGAGGATCCGAGACTAGGGGCGGGGGTCGTGCCGAGGTCGACCTCGACCGCGTCGCCGCGCACGGCAATGCCGACGTTGTCGATGAGCCGGGTCGCACCGAGATGCGCGGCCAGCGCGAGGAGCACGTCGCCGTCGAGGCGGTCGATCGGTGCCATCGTCGCCGCGTCGCGCGCCTCGACGTACTCGAGCTCGACGCGCGGTTCGGTTGCGACGACGTCGCGGACGGCGGCGATCACGCGCTGCGGATCGCGCTCCCCCGCGGCCACGAGCTCTGCGGCGGCGCGCAGACCGTTGAACAGCACGGGCGCGGCGCGGCGGTCGTCGGGCGCCAGGTACGCGTTGCGGCTCGAGCGCGCGAGCCCGTCGGTCTCGCGCACGAGCGGGCACGCGACGACCTCGACGGGCAGATCGAGATCGGCGGCCATGCGCGCGACGACCGCGACCTGCTGCGCGTCCTTGCGACCGAAGTAGGCGCGGCTCCGACCGGTGATCGCGAAGAGCTTCGCCACGACGGTCGTGACGCCGTCGAAGTGGCCGGGACGATGGTCGCCACAGAGCCCGCGCGTCACGCCCTCGACGTGCACGGTCGTTGCCGCGCCGTTGGGATACATCTCCTCCACGCTCGGCGCGAACACCACGTCGACGCCTTCCGCGCGGCACGCGTCGAGATCGCCCGGAAGGTCACGCGGGTAGCGCGCGAGATCCTCGTTGGGACCGAATTGCGTCGGGTTCACGAAGATCGACACGACGACGAGATCCGTTTCGGCGCGCGCCCGACGCATGAGCGAGCGGTGACCCTCGTGGAGGTAGCCCATCGTGGGCACGAGTCCGACCGTGCGCCCGGCCGCACGCGCGTCGTCGCAGGCGCGCCGCACGCCCTCGATCGTCTCGATGAGCGTGACCATCGCACCTCTCTCGTTCCGGCCCGCTCGGGTGCCGGACGATCGGAAACCCAGTCGAACCAGGCTAGTTGGTGTCGTCGTGCGAGCCGCGAGGCGAGGTCCCGGGCGTCTGGTCGAGGTCGGCGAGCAGCCGGTCGAGCGCGTCGTCGCGCGTATCGGCGAGCTTGGCGGCTTCACGCGCAAGGGCGCGGTACGCATCGCGCTCCGAGGGCGGGAGCTCGCGCAGGTGCTCGGTGACGGTCGCGAGGTCGCCGCGCGCCACCGGGCCGGTGAGCGCGGCGCGCGCGCCCATGCCGAAGCCGTTGGCGAGGCTCGCTTCCGCGAGCGGGGCGAAGGCCTCGAACGGCACGCCCGCGGCCGCCGCGAGTCGCTCGACCTGACCGAGCAGCGCGACGAGATGGTTCGACGCGACCACCGCGGTCGCGTGATAGCGCGCGCGCTGCTCATCGGATACCTCGAACGTGTGCAGCTCGAGCGCGTCGGCGATGTCGGCGACCTGGGGGTCACCCGCGATCGCCGCCCACGAACCCGGCAGGCGGTCGAGCCCCATCGTCGCCGACGGCATCGACTGCAGCGGATGCAGCGCGCCGACGCGCACGTCGGGACGGCGTGCCTTCAAGTCGTCGAACACCCCGACGCCGAGCGAGCCCGCGAGGTGCAGAACGAGCGCGCCGTGCTCGAGCGACGGCGCGACCGCGAGCGCGGCGCCTTCGATCGCGGCGTCGGGGGTCGCGATGATCACGATCGCCGCGCCGCGCCCCGCGTGCGACACGAGCGAGGGCTGCGTCGCGAGGCAGGCCGCGGTCGCAGTGGTCGACGGCGCGTCGGGCGAACGCCCTGCGACCGCCACCGCGGTGTAGCCGCGGCCCACGAGGGCGAGCGCGACGGTCGCACCCGCGCGGCCCGGACCGATGAGGGCGAACGTTGCCCCGGAATTCCCCTCGGCCACGACGGATCACCGTACCCGCAACGGGCTCGACACGGTTTCGCGCGGGACGGTCGCGCTCAGGCCGGCGGGCGCACCGGCGTGATCGGCGGCTCGCCCGCGAGCACCGCGAGGATGTTGCGGCAGCAGAGCTCGACCATCGCGCCCCGCGCCTCGTGCGTTGCGGAGCCGATGTGCGGCAGCACGACGACGTTGCCGAGCTCGGTCAGGCCCGGCGCGAGCGCGGGCTCGCGCTCGAACACGTCGAGGCCCGCCGCCGCGATCCGGCCCTCGCGGAGCGCACCGACGAGCGCGGCTTCGTCGACGAGCGGACCGCGCGCGGTGTTCACGAAGACCACGCCCGGGCGCAGCCGCGAGAGCGCGGCGGCGTCGAACGCGTGCCGTGTCTCCGCGGTCGCCGGCGCGTGCAGCGAGAGCACATCCGACTGCGCGAGCAGCTCGTCGAACGTGACCGGCCGCGCGCCGAGCTCGCCCTCGAGCGCGACGTTGCGCGTGCGGTTCGTGTAGACGACGTGCATCCCGAAGCCGCCCGCGCGTCGCGCGACCGCGGCGCCGATCTTGCCCATGCCGAAGATGCCGAGCGTCTTGCCGACGAGCGTGGTGCCGAGCAGCTGGGTCGGGCTCCAGCCCTTCCACTCGCCGCGCCGGACGAGCGTGTCGCCTTCGACGACGCGGCGCGCCGCGGCGAGGATGAGCGCCCACGTGAGCTCGGCCGTCGCTTCGGTGAGCACGTCGGGCGTGTTCGTGACGACGACACCGCGCGCGGCGGCCGCGGCGACGTCGACGTTGTCGTAGCCGACCGCGAGGTTGGCGACGATCCTCAAGTCGGGCGCGGCGTCGAGCAACTCGGCGTCGACCTTCTCGGTGAGCAGGCACAGCAACGCCTGCTTGCCGCGCAGACCTGCGATCAGCTCGGCACGCGTCGGCGGACGATCTTCGGTGTTCTGCTCCACGTCGAGGCCCGCGACGCGCAGCGCATCGGGACCGGGCGCCGGCAACGGGCGGGATACATAGACCGCGCTCATGCGCTCACTCCTTCGCCGGCTCCCCTTCGGGTCGCCGACTCGCACGCTCGCTGGCGAGCCTCGACGCTCGCTCCGCACGCGCCTTCGACCGCGTGAGAACAACGCGATCGAGAAGCTTCGATCGCACTCGTTGCGCTCACTCCTTCGCAGGCTCCCCTTCGGGTCGCCGACTCGCACGCTCGCTGGCGTGTTCTCACGTTCGTTCCTTTGTCGTCAGTGTGATCTCGACCCGGCGCACGCCCGGATGTCCGCCGGCGGGAGCGACGACGAGCTCGGGGGCCACGTCGTGCAGCGGCGCGAGCACGAAGCCCCGTTCCCACAGGCGCGGATGGGGCACGACGAGGTCGGGCTCCCGGATGCGCTCGTCGCCTACGAGCAGCAGGTCGACGTCGAGCGTGCGCGGCCCCCACCGCTCGGCGCGCACACGGTCGGCATCGTCTTCGAGCCGGTGCGCGAGCGCGAGCAGCTCGCGCGCGCTCAGCTCGGTGTCGATCGCGACGACGGCGTTGAGGTACGGACCCTGGTCCGGCCCACCCACCGGATCCGTCTCGTAGACATCCGACAGCGCGGCAACCGCGACGTCCGGCGTGCGCGCCAGCGCGTCGACCGCCGATTGCAGGAACTCCTCGCGCGCGCCGAGATTCGATCCGAGCGCGAGGTACGCGCGCCGCGCCGTCATGGTCGCGTCTCGCCGTCCCGGACGAGCTCGATCGTGATCGTCGACTCGCTCGCCGCTCCGACCGCCGTCACCGTTCGATGCGCACCGCGACGTGGTCGACCTCGGCGTTCACCGGCGGTCGCAGCTTGCGCACCTCCACGACGACGCCGGTGACCCGCTCGTCGGCGCGGCACGCCTCGGCGATGCGGGTCGCGAGTCGTTCGAGCAACGCGTAGCTCTCGTCGGTGACGATCCGCACGACCGCGTCGCACACCGCGCCGTAGTCGACGGTGTCGGCGAGGTCGTCGCTGGCGCCGGCCTTCGCGAGGTCGACGTGCAGCTCGAGACTCACCTCGAACGGCTGCGGCCGCTCCCGTTCCTCGGGCAGCACCCCGTGCACGCCGAGCGCGCGCAGGCCCGGCACGAGGATGCGGTCCACGCCCCGGACCCTACCGCCGACGATTCTGGTGCGATCGAGCCGAGGCGGAGGAACGGGATGCGAGGCGTGAAGATCGTGGCGACGCTGGGTCCGGCGTCGGCGGAACCGGCGACGTTGCCGCGCCTGCTCGCGGCGGGCGTCGACGTCGTGCGGGTCAACGCCGCGCACGGAAGCGCGGCGTCGCATCGGGACGCGATCACGCGCACGCGAGCCGCGTGCGACACGGCGGGCCGCACGGTCGGCGTGCTCGTCGACCTGCCGGGACCGAAGCTGCGCACCGGCGCGGTCGAAGGCGATCTCGTCCACCTCGACACCGGGAACCCCTTCACGCTCGTCGGCGGCGATCGCGAGGTCGTCGGCGACGCGACCCGTGTCGGTACGACGGTTCCGCAGATCGCAACGTGGCTGCGCGCGGGCGACGACATCTTCCTCGCCGACGGAGAGATCGTGCTGCAGGCCACGCGCGTCGTCGGCGACGACGTCGAGACCGAGATCGTGCGGGGCGGGATGCTGCGGTCCCACAAGGGCATGCACGTTCCGAGCGCGGAGGTGCACGTCGACTCGTTCGGTGCGCACGACGACGCCGCGCTCACACTCGCCCGCCGCGTCCGTGCCGACTTCGTCGGCGTGTCGTTCGTCCGGACCGCGGACGACGTCGCGGGCGTGCGCGCGCGGCTCCCGGCGCGCGGCGTCCGCCCTGCGATCGTCGCCAAGATCGAGACCGCGGCCGCGCTCCAGCACCTCGACGCGATCGTCGACGCCGCAGACGCGCTGATGGTCGCGCGCGGCGATCTCGGCATCCAGGTTCCGGCGCGTCAGGTGCCGTTCCTGCAGAAAGACATCATCCGCGCCGCGAACCGCGCCGGGAAGCCGGTGATCACCGCGACCCAGATGCTCGAGTCGATGACCCGCTCACCGCTCCCGACGCGCGCCGAGGTGAGCGACGTCGCGAACGCGGTGATCGACGGCACCGACGCGCTCATGCTCTCCGAGGAGACCGCGGTCGGCGATCATCCCGTCGAAGCGGTGCGCACGATGGCCGACATCGCGGCGACCGCGGAATCGTGGCCCCGCGCGACGGTGCTCCCGATCGCCGGAGGCGACGAGGTCGACCGCGTCGGCTGGGCGGTCGCGCACGCGTCCGTGCTCGCGGCCGAGGACCTCCAGGTCGCCGCGATCCTGTGTCCGACCGCGTCGGGCACGACCGCGCGCCGCGTCGCCGCGTTCCGGCCGTCGATGCCGATCGTCGGGCTGTCGTTCGACCCGCGCGTGCTCGGGCGGCTCAGTGTGATGCGCTCGGTGCATCCCCTGCCGTTCGCGCGCTGCACCGACGCGGAGACGCAGAACCGGCTCGCCGTCGACGCCGCGCGCGCGGCCGCGATCGTGAAGCGCGGTGATCTGGTCGCGGTCGTGTCGGGCGCGCCGGGACGCGGCCGCGGTCACACCGACCGCGTGCGTATCGTGCGGGTCTGACTGGTCGGGCTCGCACGCTTCGCCGTCCCCGACGCGTCAGTCCGCGGCCGAGACCGCGCCGCTCGCTCTGCTCGCGCGCTCAGGCAGAAACGCGTCTACGAGCGCGCGCTGCGGTGGAGGTTCTCGGAGAGCGTGACCGCGACCATCTCGCGACCGTCGGCGCCGAGGTTGCGGCCCGTGATCTTCTCGATCACCGAGATCGCGTGCGGGCCTTCCTGCACGAGCCCCGAGTACACGAGGTAGCCCGCGAGCACGCCGAGCACACGGTCGCCGAACTCCTCGTGATGGAGGAACACCTTCTCGGCGGGGTCGTCGAGCCAGCCGACCAGGTGCTGGTAGATGTCGAGCAGCCGCAAGCCCATCTCGTCGTGCCGCCCGAGCGGGAGGCGCTCGTAGACCAGCTCGGCCTCTTCGTAGGCGTGGATGTTGTGCGGGGAGTCGAGCAGCGACACGATGCGCGTGAAGCCATGTGCCTTCAACCAGATGAGCTCTTCCTGGCGGCGCACCTTCCGGTGGTTGCGCGCGAACCCGCCGGGCCGTTCGGCCGCGGCGAGCCGGTCCTTGATGATCCAGCAGAAGAACCGCGGCTGCAGCCCCTGTGCCCAGCGCCCCCGCAACGTCATGCCGCGACCCCGTCCTGAGTTGCGCGCGCCATCACGTCGAGCAGCCGGACGACGCGCGCCGACGACGCGACGTCGTGCACCCGCACGACGCGCGCACCGTTCGTGAACGACCACACGCTCGTCGCCAAGGTCGCGTCGTCGCGGTCGGCCGGCTCGGTCGCGCCGGTGATGCGTCCGAGGAATCCCTTGCGCGAGGCACCGATGACGACGGGCACGCTCAGCGCGCGCGCCGTCGAGTCGAGCCGCGCCAGCAGCTCGAGGTTGTGCGCGACGGTCTTGCCGAACCCGATGCCGGGATCTGCGAGCAGCGCGTCGTCGCGAATGCCGGCCGCGCGCGCGACATCGAGACGCGCCGCGAGGAACGCGCCGACCTCGCCGACGACGTCGTCGTAGTGCGGGTGGTGCTGCATCGTGCGCGGCTCGCCCTGCATGTGCATGACGACGAGACCGGCGTCGGCCGCGGCCACGACCTCGAGCAGCTCGGGATCACCTCGCCCCGCGGTCACGTCGTTCACGACCCGCGCGCCCGCGCGCAGCGCCGCCGCCGCGACGTCGGCCTTGCTCGTGTCGACACTGACCGGCACCCTGCCGTCGGTCGCGAGCGCCTCGACGACGGGGAGCACGCGCTCGAGCTCCTCGGCCGCGGTGACCGGCTCGGCACCCGGACGCGTCGACTCGCCGCCGATGTCGAGCAGGTCGGCACCCGCCGCGACCAGGTCGCGGGCGTGCGCGATGGCCCGCTCGGGATCGAGGAAGCGGCCGCCGTCGGAGAAGGAGTCGGGGGTGACGTTCACGACGCCCATGACGGCCCGTTCGGGCAGATCGACCACCGAGAACGGCCTGGGCACGGGCCGCACGTTACTCGGCGCCTCCTGCGCCGCCGGGAGCCTGGAACCGGCTTCTCGGGTGCGTACGCGCCTCGACGGACGGGTCGTGTTGCGGTCCGTCCGACCCGCTCACCGAGGCGTCGGGGAGGGCGAAGCTTGGGAGCCCGACCAGATCGGCGCAGTCAGCCGCGGCTGGGCAGGCTGAGGATGGAGAAGGCTTCGGCGCGGGTCGCCGGGCTGTCCTTGAACATGCCCCGCACCGCGGAGGTGACGGTGACCGATCCCGGCTTGCGCACGCCGCGCATCGACATGCACAGATGCTCCGCCTCGATGAGCACGAACGCGCCGCGCGGCGCGAGCGCGGCGACGATCGCGTCGGCGATCTGGGTGGTGAGGCGCTCCTGCACCTGCGGACGCTTCGCGAACCCGTCGACGAGGCGCGCGACCTTCGAGAGACCGGTGATGCGGCCGTCCTGTCCCGGGATGTACGCGACGTGCGCGCGCCCGTGGAACGGCAGGAGGTGGTGCTCGCAGAACGAGTAGATCGGGATGTCGCGCACCATGACCATCTCGTCGTGGCCGGCCTCGAACGTGACGGTGAGGTGGTGCGTCGGGTCTTCGTGCAGACCGCCCGCGATCTCGCGGTACATCTCGGCGACGCGGTGCGGCGTGCGCACGAGGCCGTCACGGTCGGGGTCCTCCCCGATCGCGAGCAGCAACTCGCGCACGGCGCGCTCGATGCGCGGCAGGTCGATGCCGCCGCCGTCGCCGGCAGCGGATCCGCCGGCGTCGGTCACACGTCTTCTCCGGGCAGGTACTCGACGATGTACGGAAGGTTGCGGTACCGCTCTGCCGCGTCGAGCCCGTATCCGACGACGAACACCGGCGGGATCTTGAAGCCCGTGTACTTGAGGTCGGGGTCGTTGCGCTGCAGACCTTCCTTCACGAGCAGCGCGCACACGTCGAGCGACGACGGGCTGCGCGCCATCAGGTTCTTGCGCAGGTACGACAGCGTGAGGCCGGAGTCGACGATGTCCTCGACGATGAGGACGCGCCGGCCGGTGAGGTCGATGTCGAGGTCCTTCACGATGCGCACGACACCACTCGTGCGCGTCGCCGATCCGTACGACGCCACCGCCATGAAGTCGAACTCGACCGGCAGGTCGATCGATCGCGACAGATCGGCCATGAACATGAACGCGCCCTTGAGCACGCCGACGAGCAAGGGCGGATCGTCGGCGAAGTCGCTCGTGATCTCCTTGCCGAGCTCCGAGACGCGCTGCTGCACCTCGTCGGCATCGACGATCACACGGCCGAGATCAGAGTCGTTCATCAAGCGCGGACTCGGTGCGTCACGGTCATCCAGAGGAATCGACGCGTACGCGCGGTTACGCGCACCCGGTCGTCGATACGGTACCCCACGACCCACACGGCCCCGCCGGTCGGGTCGGTGGCGACGACCCGTGCGGTCTCCGCCCGCGCGACCCCTGCAATCGCCGTCGTGTGTCCCAGTCCGAGTGGCACGAAGCGTTCACCGAGCGCCGGTGCCCGCAACCACGCGCGCTCGCCGACGACGTCGGCGTCGACGACGCAGGTGTCGATGCCGTCCGGCCACGCGACCGGCGCGGCCCGCTCGATCCAGCACTCGAAGTCGAGGCCGAGTCCCGCGGCCGCGCCCGGCACTGCGAGCCGACACGGCGCGTCATCCGGCGGTACGGCGGCGGGCGCCTCGCGAAGGAGCCGGCCCCGCCGGCGCACGATCCGATCGCCGCCGGGCACCTCGACCGCGCGCCGTTCGCCCCGCACGACCGCGAGCACCGCGTCGACCGTTGCGAGCGCCGGCGGTGCTCCGCCGAGCCACTGCCGGATCGCGCGGCGCGCGAGCGCGGGGTCGAGCGCCACGAGCGCGTCGACCCGGGGCGGATCACCGGCATCGGCGAGCGCGCCCGCCGCGAGCGACTCCAACAGGTCGGCTTCCTCGCGCAGCACCTCGGCCTGGCGCGAGAGCAACGCGGGCAGGTCGCGCGCCGCACCCGCCTCGAGCGCGGGGATGACCTCGCGCCGCAGCCAGACCCGGCGGTAGCGCGGCTCGGCGTTCATCGGGTCGACGACGGGCGCGAGCCCGAGGCGCGCGCAGATCTCGGCGGTGTCGGCGCGCCGCAGCGGAAGCAGCGGCCGGACGACGGTGCCTGCGATCTCGCGCATCGCCGCGAGCCCCGCGGTCGCGGCGCCGCGCAGCAGGTTGAGCAGCACGGTCTCCGCCTGATCGTCGGCGGTGTGCCCGACGAGGACGTACGCGGCGCCCGCTTCCACGCGCGCGGCATCGAGCGCGGCGTAGCGCGCGTCACGGGCCCGCGCTTCGAGGTTCGGACCCGATCCCACGTCGACCGCGGCCGAACGCGCAACCACACCGAATCGCCGCGCCGCGTCGGCAACGACGGCGAAGTCACACGCCGATCCGGCGCGCAGACCATGGTCGACGTAGATGGCCTCGACGGCGACACCCGCCGCCGCAGTCAGGGCGAGCAGCGCGAGCGAGTCGGCGCCACCCGAGCACCCGACGACGACGCGCGTCTCCTCACGGGCGAGCGTTGCCAGCCGCGGGACGCGCGCGAGCCACCGCTCGAGCCCGCCCACGGCGACGCGTCAGCCGGTCGCGGCGCGCGTGCTCGCGACCCGCGTGAGCCACGCTTCCGGATCGTCGAGCTCGGGCACCGTCGGCAGGCTCGCGGCGTCGCGCCACGCGGCGTCGAGGGCGGCGATGCCGGCGATGCGCTCGACCCCCCGCACGAAGCGCTCCCCGACCTCGTACTGCCGCATCTTCATCTCGATACCGAGCAGCTTCTGCATCTGGCCGCTGATGCCCTTCTGCTGCCGCCGCGCGTGCAGCACGCGCGCCATGCGATCCGCGCCCTGTACGTGGCGCTCGCCGAGCACGTTCATCACGTAGTTGCCGTGGCCTTCGAGCAGCGACATCAAGGCCTGCACGCGCTCGAGGATCACCTGCTGCTCGGGCGAGGCGAACAGCCCGACGAGGCCGCCCTCGTCGAGCGGGTTCTTGCCCGCCTTCACCGCGTCGGCGATGCGTCCGATCGCGCGCAGCAGCACGGCGGGGTCGGGGTCGACGATCGAGAGCGAACCCTGCACGAGCGAGAGGAAGTAGTCCTTCATCCACGGGACACCCGTGAACTGCGCACGGTGCGTCACCTCGTGGATCGCGATCCAGCGTCGGAAGTCGAGCGGACGGAACGCGAAGCGCTTCTCGAGCCCGAGGATGTTCGGGCCGACGTAGTAGACCGCGTCGGTGTCGGCGGCCTGCCCTTCGGAGTCGGGCACCAGCAGGTCGTACTGACCGAGCACGCGCTGCGAGAGGTAGCCGAGCAGCGAGCCGACCTCGACGCCGGCGACGCGCCGACCGACCGGCGCGATCGGGCTCTGCGCGAGTCGCTCGCCGAGGCGCTCGGTGAGCGGGGCGAGCATCGTGCGCATCGACGCGACGTTCGCCTCGACCCAGCCCCCGCGATCGAGCAGCTGCGCGTGCGCGCGGCCCGGCGCGCGCAGGCCGGTGAAGTCGGCGACGAGATCCTCGGCCTCGGTGGTCACGGCGGCGAAGTCGCGTGCCAGCGACGCACCGAGGTACGACGACGCGATCTGGTCCCGGCCGGCCACGAGGCGCGCGACGCGCGTCGCCGTCGGCCAGTCGACCGGGTCGGGTCGCGACCCGACCCTCACCGAGGCGACAACGGGAGGCGTCGAGACCGCGCCGTCGTCAGTCACTCCGTGGGCGACCCTTCGTCTGCAGGCGGCCGACCTTCATCCAATACCCGACGGCCAGTTGCACGAGCGAGGCCGCGGCCACGAGCCCGAGCAGCGGGGCGATCCAGAAGTGCCACGGCTTGCCCATGCTGCGGTCGACGTACATGAACGCGGCGAGCGCGACGAGACCGAGGCCGAGCACGACCCCGCCCAGCATCCCGAGAATCTCCGAGGGTCTCACCGGCTCGCTCCCCAGCAATCGTGGACGGTCAGCGTCCGACGATGTTAGAGGCGCCCGGACACGGGGTCCGGACGCGGAGCGGGTGAGCGGTCGCCGCGGGCCGCGCGGCGCAGCCCCGTGCCGAGCGGAGCGAGCACACGACCATGCGGACGGGAGGGCTCCGCTACGGCAGGAAAGGGTCGATCTCGCCGAAGCCGAGGACCTCGGCGATGCGGATGCGGAGGGTCTCGGGGACCTCCTCCGAGCACTTCGACACGATCACCCTGCGCAGCTCCACCTCGAAGGCGAAGCCCTGGAGGCAGGGAGGACAGTCGTCGAGGTGGCGGGCGATCGCCATCCGCTTCCACACGGTGAGCTCGCCGTCGAGGTACGAGTACACCTGGTGGATCGCCTTCTCGCAGTCCATCCGGAGCTAACTCCCTGTTGCGCTCTCGACGGTCGGTCGCAGGTTGTGCTCCCCAGCGAACTCCCACAACCGCTTCTGCAGGAGCTTTCTTCCTCGGTGGATGCGACTCATCACGGTTCCGATGGGCACGTCGAGGATCTCGGCGATCTCCTTGTACGAGAAGCCCTCGATGTCGCAGAGGATCACGGCCATGCGGAACTGCTCGGGAATCGACTCGAGCGCCTCCTTGACCTCGGAGTCGGGAATGGCGTCGAGGACCTCGGTCTCGGGGGTGCGCATCGCGTCGACCGCCTCGAGCCCGCCGAGCCGGCGGAAGAGGTAGAAGTCCTCGGTGTCGTCGAGGTCGACCTGCTCGGGACGGCGCTTCTTCGCCCGGTAGATGTTGATGAACGTGTTCGTGAGGATCTTGTAGAGCCAGGCCTTGAGGTTCGTGCCCTCTTGGAAGCCGCCGAACCCGCGGTACGCGCGCAGGTATGTCTCCTGGACGAGATCCTCGGCGTCGCTCGGGTTGCGCGTCATGCGCATCGCGGCCGCGTACAACGCCGACATGTAGGGCATCGCTTGTTCGGCGAAGTTCGCCGGATCGGCCATGGGATCAGGGTACCGCTCAGGTGCGACGGCCATCCGGCCGGACGAACGTGACCTTGAGCACGTTTCGGTCAGCTTTCCGCGGCCGCGATCCGGAGCCAACGGGCCGGATCGGCCTCGTGATAGATGCGCTCGGACGCCTCGATGTGGTCGAGGAACCCGCGGTAGATGACGGCCTGACGCAGCGCGGCGATCGGCCGGATCCGCGCCGCCGCCCGCTCGGGATCACAGCCCGGCCGGCGGGTGCGCCACTCGTTCGCCCAGTGCGCGCGAAGGGTTTCGTCGTGAGCGACGGCGCGCGACGTGAACAGCGCGGGATGGTCGAGCAGCGGATGACCGACGCCACAGTCGCCCCAGTCGAGCAGCGTCGGCGCGTCCGGATCGCCGCGCAGGTTGCCGGGGTGGAAGTCGCCGTGGACGATCGTGATCGGCAGACCGCACGCGTCGATCTCGGCCGTGCGCGCGTCGAAGGTCGCGAGCAGCCGGTCGAGCGCGTCGCGTTCATCGGACACGAGCTCGGGCGCGTGCCGTTCGACGACGTCGGTGGCGAGGGCGCGCAGCGCGGGCCCGCGCCAGTCGGGTAGCCCGAGGCCGAAGAGCGCGTCGATCTCGTTCGCGACGCGATCCTGGATCCCGACGAGCGTCGTGATCGCGCGCGCGATGGTGCGTTCGGCGGCGTCGTAGTGATCGACGCCGGGGATGTCGTCCATGAGGACGCGTCCGGGCTCGAAGCCGAGCAGCGGCGGGAGGGCGGGATCCGCGAGCCGGTCGATCACCGCGCCTTCGTGTGCGAAGAAGGGCGGCACGCTCTTGAGCCACACCGGGCCGGCCGCGGTCGGGATCTGCCAGATGCTCGACAGGTTCCACGTGCGCATCTGCCGCGCGGCTCCGGTCGAGGCCCGACCGTGTGTCGCGAGCACCGACTCGGCCCACGCGAGCTCGCGCGCGGGTCCGCCCGGACGCGCGTACGGCAGGCGCAACGGGTCGTCGCTGGTGGCGAGTGCGGCGACGCGCGCGTCGACGGGTCGCAATTGCGCTTCGCCGCGCCGCTCGACGGCGTAGGTCGCGTCGCCGCCCATCTCGAGCGGGTCGCCGGGCGGGCGCGCCTCGAGCAGGCGCAACACGACGACGTCGACCGCGTGGTGCTCACGCGCGCCGTCGACGACCGACTCGATCTCCGACCACCACGGCAACTCGACGTCGAACGGCGCGAGCGCGCCGAGCACCGCGCCGTGGTCGTCGACGGCAACCAGCGTGACGCGGCGGGGCACGGTCGGCTCGGTCAGGCCGCGGCGCGGCGCCGGCGCGCGAACGCCACGAACGCCGCGGCGAGGAACAACAGCACGAGCGCGCCGACGACGAACGCGAGCCACCGTCCGACGTTCGACGCGCCCGATGCGTGCAAGACATCGTCGGCGATCGGGCGGGGGCGGATGTCGAGCGAGTACTGACCGGACCCGACCGTGAACCGCAATGTCCCATCCTGCACCCGACCCGAGGCGAGGCTCGCGAGCACGGTGCTTCCGTTCTCGAACACGTCGCTCGTCGCGTGCGCGGGCACCGTGATGTGCGCGACGACATTGTCCGGCACGGTGAGGTCGAGCTTGAAGTGCGTCGCGTCGATGCGCTTCCACGCGACGGCGACGGGGCCGCGCTCGGTCGCGAGCCGGCCTCGGGCGCTCGTCACGGTGCTGAGCGTCGGTGGGGCGACCGTGACCTCGCTCGCGCCGGGCTTCGTCACCGACACGCCCAGGACGTCGGTCGTGAGCGCGGGCAGCACGGTCGAGCCCCACGCGTGGGACTCGCTGTCGCCGTACACGTCGCGCGCGTCCCAGCTCTCCCACGTGAACGTCGCGCCGCGGGAAAGGATCTGCGCCCAGCCCGGGATCTTCGGGTTGCTGATGAGCTTGACGAGCGCGTCGTCGTTGCCCGACGCGTGCAGTCCCTGGAGCAGCACGGCCGCGATGTCGGGACCCGTCGCCATGCCGAGTTGCTCGACGTGCGCGACGACGGTCTCGCGATCGGAAGCCGGCACGATCCCGGCTGCGAGCGCGTACGCGTTGGCCTGCTGCGACGCGTGCGTGCTCTGCGTGCCGTTCTGGTGGAGCCCGTCGATGTACACGCCGTCGGGCCGGCGTAGGCGCGTGTTCACGGCCTTCGTCAGCGCCGTCGCCCGCGTCGCGTACGCATCGATCTCGCGCGCCGGGCGGTGCAACGCACGCGCCGCGTCCCTCAGCTCGCGGAACATCTCGATCGCGATGATGCTCTCGGTCGTGCGCGCGACGGTCGTCATGTCGTAGCCAAAGCGCTCTTGAATCGGCCAGTCGACGATGCCGCCGTTGTAGTCGCCGCCGCCACCGGGCAGGTTCGTGACGAGTCCGGCCGCGGGAGAGATCGCGCGCGCGACGTAGCTCGCGACGTTGCGAATCACCGGATAGAGCGTCGCGAGCTCCGACCGGTCACCCGTGATGTCGTAGTACCGCATCACCCAGATCGGGTAGTTCTCGGTGAGGTCGGGGATGTCGCGCTTGCCGTCGCCGTTCGGATAGACCGCGTTGACGCGGCCGTCGGGCCAGTAACGCTTCTGGGAGCGCGCGAAGTCGCGCAACGCCTGCCATGTGAGGTTCCGCTCCGCGAACGCGACCTGCGTGACGCTCGACGTGTTCGACGAGTCTTGGCCGAACTGGCCGCGCTCGCGTGTCGGTGTGTCGACGAACTGCTCCTGCGAGCCGTAGAGCGCGGAGTGGCGCGCGAGCTCCCAGATGCGGTTCAGGATCGGTGACGACGACGTGAACGTGCTGGCGTCGTCGCCGGGCATGCCCGCGTGACGCGCGTACGCGACGACGTCGCTCGCGTGCAGGATCTCACCGGGGTTCGTGAGCTCGACGTAGCGGAAGCCGAGATAGCCGAACGGTCGCAGCGTCTGCGGGCCGGCCCGCTCGACGTACGAGTCGTGCATGTCGGTCTCCTGCGTGCCCTTCGTCGTCGACACCGCGCCGCCTGGATCGAGCAGGTAGCCCTGGAGCAGCGTGAGCGCGCGACCGGCGATACCCGCGTGCAGCGAGATCTGCGGCGTCGCCGCGATCACCGAGCCGAAGTCGGCGACGTACGCACCGTTGGCGAGCCGGCGGAAGCTCACGGGCTTCACCGGTTTCTCGACGATCTGCGTGCGCTGCGCGATCAGATGCGTCCACGGCGCAACCGGGTGCGCGCCCACGACGAGCGCGTGCTCCCACGTGCTGTCGTCGAACGACGCGGTCGCCCAGCTCGGTGGGAGCAGGCGCGCGTCGATGTTCTCGACGTAGTCGCCCTCGTCATTGCGCGCGGTCGCCGGCAACCACGGCCCCTCGTGCACGCGCCAGCGACCGCTCGTCGTGAAGGTCTGTCGGAAGCCGTCGCGATGGTCGATCGTGAGGTGCGCGATCGCGCCGGGCGGCTCGGCCGGCCGACCCTGACCGGGCCCGAGGTTGTGCACGATCATTCCGATCGCGTTGAGCCCGGGCTTCAGGTACGGCGCGATGTCGGTGCTCGTGTAGTACTGCTCGTCGGGGTACGAGTACGACGGACCCCCGCCGACGCGCGTGCCGTTGACGTACAGCTCGTACTGCTGCGCCGCGGAGAGGTACGCGCGGGCGCGCACGATCGCGCTGCCGCCGACCGTGAACGTGTCGCGCAGGAGGAAGTAGTCCTCGCGCGGATTGCTCGGTGGCTCGGGCCGGCGGATCCAGTCCGCGTGCCAGTCGCCGTCGCCGAGCGCGGTGTCGAACGGTTGCGGCTTCGCGAACGCGCCGCGCGTTCCCGCCCGGTCCCAGGTGCGCACCGTCCACCAGTAGCGGTGGTCGGGCTTCAGTCGGAGGTGCGCGACGGCGACCGACGACTCCGCGCTCGACGAGACCCGGCCGGTGTCGGCGAGCACGGTCGACGCGTTCGGGTCGGTGGTCGGTGCGCTCGCCACCACCACCTCGTACGCGGTCTGGATCTCGTCCCGATCCGTGTCGACGGGGATCCAGCCGAACGTCGGTGTCGCCGTGACCCACAGCGGCGCGACCGCCTCGTCGACGCGCAGGTCGGTCGGCGAGCCCGGCGCGTGGTCGCTCGCCGCGCCGGCACCGATCGCGCCCGCGCCGCTGAGCACGATCGCGAGGCCGAGCGCGAGCACGCCGCCGGTCATGCGGCGAACGCGCGTCACGGTGTGGTCGTGCGCGCGCCGGGCGGCGGAATGGCGCCGGCACCCACACCACCGCAGTCGACCGTCGCGGGCGGCGGGCCGTTCAGCCCGAGCGCGGGCTCCGGCAATTCCGGTGGCTCCGCGAACGCGGGCGGATTCTCGAAGTCGAGCGAGTCGAGCAGGTCGTCGGCGTTTGCATCGCGGAACGTCAGCGCGGGGAGGTTCCACTTCGTCTCGATGAGCTTCAGGATCGACGTGTGGTCGTGCACCACGTGCGACACGTAATGCTTCTTCGCGTACGGCGAGATGATCGCGGCCGGCACGCGGAAGCCGTACTGGTCGTAACCGGCCTTGATCGCGCCGGGCGGCAGGTTCGGCGGGATCGAGTCGGGCGCGATCGCGCGCGGCGGAACGACGTGGTCGTAGTAACCACCGTGCTCGTCGTAGAGCCAGATCAACACGGTCTTGTCCCACGCCTTGCCGGTGGTGACCGCGTGCACGACCTTCGCCGCGAACTGCTCACCGACGCGGATGTCGGCGGGATTCTCCTCCGACTCGCCGTACCTGTCGTCGAACGCGGGATCGACGTACGAGAGCGCGGGCAGCGTGCCGTTCTTCGCGTCCTGGTAGAAGCGCTCGATGTGCGCGGTGTGGTTCAAACGCGTCGTCATGAAGCTCGGGAAGAGGAACGACGCGGAGATGTCGACGTAGTAGCTCATCCACGACAGGCCGTGCGCTTCGAGGCGTTCCATGATCACGCCGTTGGGTGGTGGCGGCGCGACGACCGACGCGGCCGTCGTGTCGATGACGCCCGCCGCGGAGCCCGCCATGAGGAAGCGCCGGTTCGGATACGTCTGCGCGAGGCACGACGCGAACCAACGGTCAGAGAGCGGATACGTGCGCGCGAGGCCTGCGTAGAAGGGAATGTCGTCGGGTGTGAAGTAACCCATCGCGACCGGACCGCACGCCTTCACGAAGCCGGAGTTGTCGCCGTTCCCGAGTGACAGGTGACTCGCCTGCCAGGCCTGGCTCGGTAGCGCCTTCAACTGACACGTCGTGGGCATCGGGAACGAGTGGATGTAGTGACCGGTGCCGTCGGGCAGCGCGGGCAACGGCTTGCCCGCGGCATCGAGCGGCAGCCCGTCGCCGCGACCGAGCACGCCGAGGTAGTTGTCGAACGAGTGGTTCTCCATCATCAGCACGACGATGTGCTCGATCTTCGGGAGCATGTCGACGCCCGCCGGCTTGGAGGGATCCGGGCGATCACCGGGCCGACGCGGGCGGCGCGGCACGGTCGTGGTCGGCAGCGCGGTCGTCGACGGTGACGTGAGCCGCGTCGCGACCGCGCGTTTGCCGCTGCTGCTCGAGCACGCGCCGAAGGCCGCCGCGGCGCCGAGCACCGCGGCCCCGCGCAACAACTCGCGCCGATCGAACCGGTTCTGCCTCGGATCCGTCACCGTGCCCCCCTTGGCGATCGGCTATTGGGCCTGGCCCCGCTCCACCGCCTCGGCGACCTTGCGCAACAAGTCTCGCAGCTCACGTTGCTCCGCCGGTGTGAGCACGTCGAGCGCGGGTGGTGGTTCGTGCAGCACGTCGAAGAGTTGCTGCTTCGCGGCGACGCCCGCGGGGCTGAGCGCGAGCGTCTTCACGCGCCGGTCGGTGGGATGCGGCCGCCGCTCCGCGAAACCGCGCGCCTCGAGCACGTCGGCGATGTTCGTGACGTAGGACGCGTCCCAGCCGAGGTGCTCGGCCAGATCGCCCATACGCATGGGCGTGTCGGCGTCGAGGTGGAACAGTGCCTTCATGAGGCTCGGCGACATGCCGATACTCGCGCCGGCCTGCGCCAACCGGTCCCGTGCCCCACCGCCCATGAAGATCTCGTGGAGGTGACGCCAGGCATCCCGACCTGCGGCCGTGCTCACGGGCCGATTCTACCGGATACTTGGCAAATTGCCATCATTGAGCAACACAAGTGTTGTGAGAACTTAACTCTTGACATATCTCAAGTATTTTGCCAGGATGGTCGCCGTGAACTCCCCCCATCTCACGAACGGCCGGGGTGCCCCCCGCACCACCGGCGAGTCCGCCATCGTCGCCGAAGACCTCGGCAAGCACTTCGGCGACGTCGAAGCGTTGAAGGGCGTGTCGTTCGACGTCCCGGTCGGCACCGTGCTCGGGCTCCTCGGCCCGAACGGCGCGGGCAAGACGACGAGCGTGCGCATCCTCACGACGCTGCTCAAGCCCGACCACGGTCGCGCCACGGTCCTCGGGCGCGACGTCACGAAGCACGCGCAGGAGGTGCGCGCGTCCATCGGTCTCGCGGGTCAGTACGCGGCCGTCGACGAGAACCTCACCGCGCGCGAGAACCTCAAGCTCGTCGGCCGGCTCGTGCAGGTGCCCTCGAAGCAGCTGCCCGGTCGCATCGACGAGCTGCTCGAGCGCTTCGATCTCGTCGACGCCGCCGACCGTCTCCTCCGCCACTTCTCCGGTGGCATGCGCCGGCGGCTCGACCTCGCAGCCGCGCTCGTGCACGAGCCGCCAGTCCTCTTCCTCGACGAGCCGACGACCGGCCTCGACCCGACCGGCCGCACCGAGCTCTGGAAGGTGATCGAGAACCTCGTCGGCGCGGGCACGACCGTGCTGCTCACGACGCAGTACCTCGAAGAGGCCGACGTGCTCGCCGACCGCATCGTCGTCATCGACCACGGCACCGTGATCGAGGAGGGCACGTCGGCGGAGTTGAAGGCCCGCATGGGCGCCACCGTCATCGAGGTCGGCTTCGGCGACGAGGCATCGGTCGCGTCGGCGGCGACGCAGCTCGAGCCGATCGGCGCGGTCAAGACCGAAGGCAAGCTGCTGCGAGTGAACGTGTCCACGGGCGCGGCGGCGATGCTCGAGACGGTGCGCGTGCTCGATGCCGCACACCTCACACCGACGACGATGATGCTGCGCGAGCCCACGCTCGACGACGTCTTCCTCGCGCTCACCGGCCACGCGGCCGAAGAGCCGACCGACGACGACAACGCCCCCCAAGACAAACGCGCCCGGAGCCGAGCATGACCACCACGACCGCCTCCCCCACCGCCACCGCGCCGCCCGAAGGATTCGCCGTCCGGAAGGTGCGCCCGAAGCCCGTCGCCGACGCGCTCACGATCGCGTGGCGAAACCTGCTGAACATCCGGCGGAACCCGCAGCTGCTCGTGTTCGCGACGATCCAGCCGATCGTGTTCGTCTTGATGTTCCGCTACGTGTTCGGCGGCAGCATCACGGTGCCGGGCTACAAGCACTACGTCGACTACCTGATGCCCGGCATCTTCGTGCAGACCGTCGTGTTCGGCGCGCTCACGACCGGCGTCGGCCTCGCCGACGACCTGCAGAAGGGTCTCATCGAGCGCTTCCGCTCGCTGCCGATGGCGCGCTCCGCGGTGCTCGTCGGCCGCACGCTCGCCGACCTCGTGCGCAACATCTTCGTCGTGCTGCTCATGGCCGCGATGGGCTTCCTCGTCGGCTGGCACATCGGCACGAACTTCATCGCGCTCGTCGCGGGCCTCGCGCTCGTCGTGCTCTTCGCGTACGCGCTCTCGTGGGTGTTCGCGATCGTCGGCATGTCGGCACCCAACGGCGAGACCGCGCAGGCCGCGTCGTTCCCCATCCTCGCCCCGCTCGTGTTCGCGTCGTCGGCGTTCGTGAGCGTGCAGAACATGCCCGGTCCGCTGCGCGCGTTCGCGAAGCACCAGCCGGTGAGCATCGTCGTCGACGCGGTGCGCGACCTGACGCACGGCGGCGCGACGACTTCCGACCTCATCTGGTCGCTCGTGTGGATTGCCGTGATCATCGGCGTGTGCGCGCCCCTCGCGGTCGCGAAGTACCGCAAGTCCGTCTGACGCGAGTGGTCACGTCGCCGGCGTCGGGTAGTCCTTCGTGCTCATGACGTAGAAACCGGGCACGCCGTCGCCGTGGCGCACACCGCCGATCATCACCCGCGCGGTGACGTTGCCGATCAGCAACGCGCTCGTGCGAGTGCCCGCCGGAACTTCGACGAGCGCGATGCCCGGAGCGTCGGGGCCGAACTGCAGCTCGACGGGCCGACCGGCGGGCCGGTGCGAACGGCGGTCCCGGAACGAGATGTCGTAGTACCCCGCGGGGGCTCGGGAGCGCGAGAACGTCAGCCCCGCGTCGGTCAATACGACGTCGACCTTCGGCCACGACGGAGGCTCCTCCGCGCGCGTCCTCGACGAATGACACGCGGCCAGCGATCCCACGAGGAGCACGGCGACGAGGGCACGGAGCCTGCGCGTCTTCGCACGCGTTCACACCTGCGAGGCGTCGTATCAGTTGCGCGCCAGGCCTAGGACGCGTCCTTCGGCCAGAGCACGGTCTTGTTCGTACACGTCCACGTCATGCGGGCTGCGAGGGTCGTTCCTTGCGGCGACCGGTAGCCGGTGAAGCTCGCGGTGCCCGAACCGTCGTCGTTGAGCGTCAGCGTCACGTGGCTCGCCGGCGCCTTGAAGAAGTCGACCGGCGTCTGCTCCTTGTACGAGCCGATGGAGCCGAGCACGAGGGCGCCGTCGCGGTAGACGCCCGGCCCGGAGAATTCGCGCGTCCCGATCGAGAAGTACAGCGGCGCGCGCACGGTTCCGGGACCCGTGATCACGAATGTGCGCCGGACCGAGTTGCCGTCGCTCGCCGCGGTGCTGCAATCGATCACGCCGTTGGGCCCGGTGGTCGAGTCGTAGTGGTCGACGTAGCGCGTCGACCCGGTCGTGCCGACGATCGACGCGTGCAGCAGCGCCTCCGTGCGCGTCTCGAGCTTGGTGCCGTTGCCGCACGCGGTCGCGGCGAGCACCAGGGTTGCGACGGCGACGGGCACTGCGCGCATGCCGTTACAACGGCTGCGCGCCCCGGAAGCTGAAGGGCTACAGCCAGGGAGAGACGGCCCAGCCCAGCGGGTTCTGGAAGTAATCCGCAGGGACGATGCCGACGTGGCTGTTGTCGACGCTCGTCGACGCGATCAAGCCGTTGCCGAGACTCAGCGCGACGTGACCCGCGGCGCTGGTCTTGTAGAACACGAGGGCGCCGCGCGGCGCGTTCCACCAGTCGGCGTGCTTGTCGGGCCGCGCGAGCCAGTTGTCGTACGCGGTCGGGTACGCCGACGTCAGCCCGTACGCGAGCTCCACGGAGTACTCGCACTGCCCCGTGTAGACGTGCTGGCCGACGCGCGCTTCGAACCACGCGACCGCGGCGTTGATCTTCGCGGTGTACGCCGCGGTCGCGCTCGTCGCGATCCAGTAACCCGTCGCACCCGGCGAGCGCGAGACCCCCACGACTTCGGCCGGCTCCGCGACCGGCACACCACTCGGACGCGCGAGCGCGGGCGCGTCACCGAAGTGCGCGGCGGTGCCGTCGGTCGCGACGAGCCAGTAGCCGTGGCCCGACGACGATGCGGCCATGCCCGCGACCGGCTTGGCGAGGCCGCCCGCGCCGAGCGAGCCGTAGAAGCCTGCGTCGCCGTAGTCGAAGATGCCGCCGTCGTTCGCGACGAACCAGTAGCCGTGACCGGTCGGCGTCGCGGCCATGCCGACGATCGGCTGGTTCAGCCTCAGCGCGCCGGTCGAACCGTAGAACCGCGCGTCACCGAAGGAGAAGATCCCGCCGTCGCTCGCGACCATCCAGTACCCGTGGCCGCTCGGCGTCGTCGCCATGCCGACGATCGGCTGGTTCAGCTTCAGCGCGCCGGTCGAACCGTAGAAGCGCGCGTCACCGAACGCGAAGATTCCGCCGTCGCTCGCGACCAACCAGTAGCCCGCGCCCGTGGGAGTCGCGGCCATGCCGACGATCGGCTGGTTGAGATGGATCGCACCGGTCGATCCGTGGAAGTGCGCGTCGCCGTACGAGAAGATGCCGCCGTCGGTCGCGACCAACCAGTAGCCGTGTCCGCTGTGCGTCGCCGCGATGCCCACGACCGGTTGCGCGAGCGAGAGCGCGCCGGCCGACCCGTAGAACGCGGCACTCCCGTTCGCGTACACGTCGGGCGTCGCGGACTCCGTCGCGCGCGCCGACACCGACGACACCATCGCGATCGTCGCCGACGCGATCGTCGTGAGCACGAGCAGGAGAACGGGGACGCGTGAGCCCCACAACTTGGAACGGGTCCTCAACAGCGGACGACCATAACGACTCGCGCACGGCATGTGCCGTATTCGGCGCGCTCGAACGCGAACTCGAGTGCTGATCTGTGGCGACGAGGAATCAGAGCGCGCGCGACAAATGTGCCAGTTTCAGGACCTTTGGCAGCATCCAGCGCGCGACGAGCGTCGCGGCGCCGTTCTCGAAGTGACGGCCGTCGCTGCGCAGCGTGACGCCGTTGATCGTGTCGTGGCACGCGCCGTGCGGACAGATGTACGCGTCGAGATCGAGGTAGCTCGCGCGCGGTCGTGACGCGACGGCATTCTTCAAGCCGCGGTTCATGCAGTCGACGGCGCGGTCGTACGACGCGGGCACCGCGACACCCGGACCGATGTCGATGCGCTTCGGCGGATGCACGACCGACACCACGACGACGCGCGCGCCGGTCGACGACAGCTCGTCGATCGCGCTGCGTACACCGCCCTCGTACCACGACACGAACGACGGCGCGCACGCGTCGACGAACTTGCCGTTGCCGATGTCGTACTGGTTGATCAACGGACCGCCGACCATCAGGATCGAGACGTCCGGACGGAACGTTGCGATCGCGCTGCGTTGGTTCGTGGTGCACGCGTTGACGTGCGGCGGTGGCGGCGCGTCGCCCGGGTAGCGCTCACGAACCGGCGAGATCATCGGGCACGCGAGCCGCGACCGGTTGAGCGAGACGACGCCGTACGCGACCTGCTGCTCGTCGATCGCAGTGCCGACGAAGCAGCCGACCGAGTCGCCGACGACGAGCACCTTCGGCTGGCGGGTGCGGCCCACCGAGTGCACCGCGGGGAGCGCGCGGAACGTGTCGCACGTGTTGCTGAGCAGCGACCAGTCTCCCGCCGGCATCTTTGGACGGGTCTCGGCCGTCGGCACGGCCGTCGCCGTCGCACGCGGCCAGTGCCGCGACACGGCGGTCGGCTTCGACGCCGCCGACGCGGGCGCGGCGGGGAGGCGCGTGGTCACGACGAGCGCGGCGACGACGAGCGCCGTCGCGGTCGCGAGTGCCGTGAACGCGCGCGCGGGTTTGAGCGCGCCGTGGCGGATCGGCTGCTCGACGAGCTTGTACGACACGATCGCCACCGCGATGCTCACCGCGGCGCGCAGACCGAGCAGCGTCCAGCCCGACGTGTGCGTGCGCGCGGGTGTGAGCACGAGGTACAGCGGCCAGTGGTACAGGTACAGGCCGTACGAGATGAGCCCCGCGCCGACGAGCGGGGGCGCCGCGAGCACGCGCGCGATCGGTCCGCGCTCGGGGTGCGCGGCCGCGGCGATCACGATCGTCGCCGCGAGGCCCGACAGCAGCAGCGGCCCGCGATACAGCGCGAGTCCGTTGCCGTTCTGGTGCGTCCAGGTGTACGCGAGATAGACGACACCGACGAGCGCGACAGCCTCGAGCGCGGCGCGCGCCCGGCGGCTCCGCACGTGACCCCATTCGACGACGGCCGCCGCGAGCGCGGCTCCCATCAGCAGGGCCGGCGCGCGTGACGGCGTGCCGTAGTAGAGAAAACGCTGATTTCCGTGGCCGAGCGCGTCGACGACGGTGAGTGCCGCGCACGCGCCGCCGATCGCGAGCGCGACCGCGAGCACCGCGCGCGCGGACCGCCGGATCGCGAGCACGCCGATCACGATCAACGGCCACAGCGCGTAGAACTGCTCCTCGATCGAGAGCGACCACGTGTGTTGGAGCGCCGACGGCGCCGTGAAGATGTCCCAGTAGCTCTGCTTCGCCGCGATGTCGCGCCAGTTCGCGAAGTAGAAGAGCGTCGCGATCCCGTCCCACCGCAGGCGCGGCAGCTCGCTCGCCTGTGCCCACACCGACGCGTAGATCGCGACGAGCACGAGCGCGACGCCGAGCGCGGGCAGCAGCCGGCGGGCACGGCGTTCGTAGAAGCGCGCGAGACCGACGCGGCCACGGTCGCGGTGCTCGACGAGCAGGAGCGTCGTGATGAGGAAGCCCGAGAGCACGAAGAAGAGGTCGACGCCGAGGTAGCCGCCGGTCAGCCGGTTGTCGTGGAAGAGCAGCACCGCGAGCACCGCGACGCCGCGCAGCCCGTCGAGCGCGGGCACGCGCGGCAGATGCGGGCTACGCGTCGTGTCGTTGCGCTCGGCCACACGTTCCTCCGGGCCGTGGGAACGCCTGACGCTACTTTTCTGGTCGCACTCGCTTCGCTCGCCGCTCCTGACGCCTCAGCCGCCGGCGCGGCCGGGCCGCAGAGCGACCCGGCCGTTCCCGTGAGAACTGGCCGCGCGGGATCGGTTCGATACGGTGCGGTGATGCGCAACGCTCGGCTCGGCTCGCTCACCGTCTCGGCCCTCGGCCTCGGCTGCATGGGCATGTCGCAGTCCTACGGCCCCGCCGAGGATCGCGACGACACCGAGTCGATCGCCACCATCCACCGCGCTATCGAGCTCGGCTGCACCTTCCTCGACACCGCCGACATCTACGGCGTCGGCGTGAACGAGTCACTCGTGGGGCGCGCGCTCACGGGTCGGCGCGACGAGGTCGTGCTCGCGACGAAGTTCGGGCTCATGCCGGGGCCGGGCACGAGCAAGGGTTCACCGTCGGGCATCGACGGGAGTCCCGAGCACGTGCACTCGGCGATCGACGCGTCGTTGCAGCGGCTCGGCGTCGACCACGTCGACCTCTGGTACCTCCACCGTCTCGATCGCCGAGTGCCGATCGAGGACACCGTCGGTGCGATGGCCGAGGCCGTCGCGGCCGGCAAGGTCGGGCACCTCGGTCTGTCGGAGGTGTCGGGCGCGACGTTGCAGCGCGCGCACGCGACCCATCCGATCGCCGCGGTGCAGAGCGAGTGGTCGCTCTGGACGCGCGACCCCGAATCCGGCGTGCTGCCCGTGTGCCGCGAGCTCGGCGTCGGGTTCGTGCCGTTCAGCCCGCTCGGGCGCGGCTTCCTGTCCGGCGAGCTGCGCACGCCCGACGACTTTCCCGCCGACGACATGCGGCGCGCGCTCCCCCGCTTCCAGGGTGAGAACTTCCAGCGCAACCTCGATCTGGTCGCACGCGTGCAGTCGATGGCCGCGGAGAAGGGCGTCACCGCGTCGCAGCTTGCGCTCGCGTGGCTGCTCGCGCAGGGCGACGACGTCGCGCCGATCCCGGGCACGAAGCGTCGATCCCGACTCGAGGAGAACCTCGGCGCCGCCGCCGTCGACTTGTCGCGCGCGGAGCTCGACGAGATCGACGCGATCTTCCCGGCCGACGCGGCTTCGGGTGAGCGCTACGCCGACATGACGCACATCGACCGCTGACGCGGTCGCACCGCGCTACGCCAGCTTCGTCTTCGGCGTGCTCGCGAGCTCGCCGGTGTCCATGAGCTCGCGCACCGCGGGCACCGGATCGGCATCGGCGAACAACGACGTGTCGCGCAGGTCGTCACGCGCGGTCGCGTCGTCGACCCAGTAGGAGGCCTCGAGCGCGATGCCGTTCGGGTCGGTGAAGTAGATCGACTTGATCATCTGGTGGTCGACGACCTCGGTGACGCCGCAGCTGTAGTGGTCGAGCCGCTTCTGCAGCATCTCGAGCGCGTGCGCGTCGGCGACGTTGAACGACAGGTGGTCGAACTGGATCGCACGCGGATCGGGCACGCCCGCCGGCTTCGCGAACGTGTCGAGCTTCTGACCGCGGTACTCGAAGAACGCGACGGTGTTCCCGACGCCGAACTCGAAGAAGTAGTGCTTGAAGTCGGGAGTCCCGAGCGTGGCGACGAGCCGGGCACCGAGCACACCGTGGTAGAAGCGCACGGTCGCGTCCATGTCGTCGGTGATCAGCGCGAGGTGGTTGATGCCTCGCCAGTGAGGACGATCCAGCGTGTCAGCCATGCGCGGAAGGCTACCGACCTCCGCCGCACGCGGAAACTGCGCCCCCGGACGGTCACGGGGCCCTCGGTGGTACTGCGTTGTTCGGCTATATGCCGACAACGCAGTACCACCGCGGCTCGTGCCACGCGTGCCGCGCGTCCCGCGCGGGCTTGACGGACGGCGACGGGCGCGACTCTGCTGCGCGGCGAGACGGCTCGACGAACGGAGCAGCGGCATGATCTACCACGAGCGCGACGGCGATCTGGGCGTGCTCGACGGCGCGCGCGTCGCGGTCGTCGGCTACGGCAATCAGGGTCGTTCGTGGGCGTTGAACCTGCGCGACTCGGGCCTCGACCCGACGGTGTGCGTGCGCCACGACGCGACGCGCGAGCAGGCGCAGTCGGAAGGGTTCGCCGCGGCCGAGCTCGAAGCCGCGAGCAACGCCGACGTGATCTGCGTGCTCATCCCCGACGACGTCATCCCGTCGCTACCGCTGGCGCCCCGCGCCGACGCGATCACGATCGTCGCGAGCGGCTACACGCTCGCGTTCGAGCGGTTCACTCCCGCCGGCGACCTCGGCATGGTCGCACCGCGCATGCTCGGTCCCGAGGTGCGGCGCTGCTACGAGGAGGGCGCGGGCTTCATCACCGCGGTCGGCGTGCACCGCGACGTCACCGGCAACGCGATGGCGCGCGTGCTCGCGGTCGCGAAGGCGATCGGCGGCCTGCGCGAAGGCGCGATCGAGCTCACGCCGCGACAGGAAGCGGTGCTCGACCTCGGCGTCGAGCAGGTGCTGTCGCCCGCGCTCACGGCGGTGAACAACGCGTTCGTCGGCACGATGATCGAGCACGGCATCCCGATCGAGGCGATCATCGTGGAGCTCGTACTCTCGGGTGAGGTCGAGCGCACCTACCGGCTGCTGCGCGAGGTCGGGTACGTGGTGCAGTCGGAGTTCCATTCGCCGACGAGTCAGTACGGACAGCTCTCGCGTCGCGGTCGCTACGACCACCTCGACCTCCGTTCGACGATGCAGGAGCTGACCGACGACATCGAGTCGGGCCGCTTCGCCGACGAGTGGGACGCCGAGCGCGACGCGGGTTACCCGCGGCTGCGCGCGTTGAAGGAGCAGCACGCGGGTCCCGCGATGGCGGAGTTCGACGCGCAGATCCGCACGCAGCTCGGCCCCGGCGCGTCTCAGCCCGCGAGCTGAGCGAATTCGTCGAGCACCGCGGCCGCGTCGGGCGGCACG
Organism: Acidimicrobiia bacterium; assembly: GCA_036271555.1. Classification (NCBI taxonomy): domain Bacteria; kingdom Bacillati; phylum Actinomycetota; class Acidimicrobiia; species Acidimicrobiia bacterium. Next base: position 137,117 of record DATBAK010000019.1, on the reverse strand, counting down.
GTCACGCGCAGCGTGGTGCCACCTGCGGCGACGCGCAGCGCGAACTCGAAGAACGCGCAGCACGTGACCTCGCGCCGCACGAGGTCGAGGAGCACCGAGAGCTGCTGCGGGTCGGCGCGCAGCGTGAACGCGAGCTCGGTCGGCGCGACGCGTTCGGTGCCGGTCACGACGCGGCCGAGCACCGTGCGCCACTCGTCGATGCGCGTGCCGGCGTCGTCGACACTCAACGTGCACGCGATCGGAACCTTCACGAACTCCACGGTAGCCACGAAGGGGTGGGCGATAATGCGGCCGTGGATCGGGTCGAGCTCGCCGTCGTCGACGTCCCGATCGCGTCGCTCGAGCCGGAAACGACGCCCGCGGTCTCGGTGCACGTGAACGGCCGCCCGCTCGAAGCGATCTGGGCCGACGCCTGCGGCGACGAGGCGACACCGATCTGGGTCGGGGACACCCTGCTCGGAAGCAAGTTCGTCGACGGTGCCCACGTCGGCGGCGAGTTGATATGGCGTGTCGGTGTCGATCTCCGCAACGCGGGGTGGTTCGACGCCGTCGACGGCGGACGCGTCGGCGTGCTCACCTGCGCGTGCGGCGGCTTCGCGTGCGGCGGCGCGGCCGCCCGCGTGGAGGCGACCCGCGACACGGTCACCTGGAGCGAGTTCCATCGGATGAACGGGCGGGGGCCGGTGCCGGTCGGTCCGTTCACATTCGACCGCCGCGAGTACGAACGAGAGATCGACGCGCTCGAGCGGGCCGTCCGCGCGGTGCGCGATGTCTGAACGAACGACCGTGTACACCGACGGCGCGTGTCTCGGAAACCCGGGCCCCGGCGGGTGGGGGTGGGCGGTGCCGGGCGGCGCGCACGCGAGTGGCGCGGAACCGCAGTCGACGAACCAGCGCATGGAGATCACCGCCGCGCTCGAGGCGGTGCGGTCGTTGCCCGGTCCGCTCACGGTGTTCAGCGACTCGACCTACGTCGTGAAGTGCTTCACCGATCGCTGGTACGTGAAGTGGGAGGCGAACGGTTGGCAGACGTCGGGGCGCAAGCCGGTCGTGAACCAGGATCTGTGGCGGCCGCTCGTCGAGCAGTTCCACGCGCGCGGCGACGAGCTCGCGTTCCGATGGGTGAAGGGTCACTCCGGCGACGTGATGAACGACGTCGTCGACCGGCTCGCGACCGAGGCCGCGCGCCGGCAGACCGGTCGCCGTGGCGACGAGCCACCGGTCGACCTCGGAGATGCCGACGACGTGCCGGGCACGCGCGCGAAGCAGGCGAGCGCGTCCGGCGCGTCGAATGCGTCCGGCGCGCCCGACGGCTTCCGAGTCGTCGTGCTCGGCCATCGCCCGCCCGAGCTCGGCGGCTACGGCGAGAACCCGACCGCAACTGCGGCGCGCGAGCGCATGACCGAGATCCTGCGCGGCCTGCGCGCGGTGCATCCCGACCTCGTCGTGCTCACCGGCCTCGGGTTGGGCGCGGAGCAGCTCGGCGCGGAGGCGGCCGCGGAGGCCGAGGTTCCGTACGTCGCGGTGCTCGCGTTCCCCGATCCCGACTCGGTGTGGCCGGCCGCGAGCCGCGCCGCGTTCCGGTTGCTGCTCGACGCCGCGCACGAGGCGATCGTGCTGTCGGACACGGCGCCCGCGAGCCGGCAGGCCGCGGGCATGGCGATCGGCAAGCGCAACTCATGGCTCGTGAACCACGCGCACGCGGCGATCGCGGTGTGGGACGGCGAGGACCGGACGCTTCGCGACGAGGTGCGGGCGCTCGAGAAGCGCGTCCCCGACGACGTCTGGATCATCCCGCCCGACGCCCGCTGAGCACGCCGGCGGGCCGGGCATCCCGGCCCGCCGCGAGCGCGACCGCGATTATCCGTTCAGCAACGAGGTCGGCGACAAGGGCCCGGCCTTGCCGCTGTCGTCGATCAGCGGGCCGATGAAGTTGGTGTGGCCCTGCGACACGTTGTACTGGATCAGGCGGAAGTCCTCGCCGAGGAACCAGTCGTTCGCCGACGTGCTCCACGTCGATCCCGGCAACTGCAGCCCGACGTCGCTCAGCGGCTTCAGCGTGCGCGCGGTCTCCATCACCGCCGACCGGGTCGCGGACGGCGACGCGTGCAGGATCGCCGCGAACAGCGCGCCCGTCGTCCATCCGTAGGCGACGATGCCATCGGTCGCGTCGGCGCTCGACTGGTACTTCTTCATGTTCGTCTTGTAGAGCTGCATCGCCGCGTTCGAGTTGTTCGCCGGGTCGGCCGGGTCGAGCAGCGGTGTCACGCTGAACACGTTGTTCGAGTTCGCGCCGCCCGCCGCGAACAGCAGCTTCGACACGCAGGTGCCCGACATGTACGTGATCGGGTGCCAGCCCGCGGAGCCCATCGCGTTGAGCGCGGCCGGGCACGCGAGCAGCGTGGCGCCGACCACGAACGCGTCGGCGTGCGTCGCGGCGAGGCTCGTGACTTGCGAGTTCACGTCGGCGCCTTCGGAGTCGTAGCTCTGCGTCTGGACGATCTTGAGGTTCGTGCCCTTGATGAGACTCTGCAACGACTCCTGGTACGACTGGCCGAAGTCGTCGTTCGCCTTGAGGAGCGCGATCGTCGCGTTCGGCTTCTTCTCCTTGAGGTAGTTCACGAACGCGCGCATCTCGAGCGGGTACGGCACGAGCTCGGAACCGAGCATCCACGGGTACTTCGTGTTGCCCCACTGGATCGCACCGGACGCGATCAGCAGGTCGGGCACGCATTGCGTGTTGACCATGTTCCGGATCCCGAGGTTGTTCTTCGTGCCGACGACGTTGAACAGCGAGAACACCTTCGAGTCGTTGATCAGCGACTGCACGTTCGTGACGGTCTTGCTGGCGTCGTAGGCGTCGTCCTTGGAGACGAGGTTGATCTTGTACTTCTTGCCGCCGACGTCGACGCCGCCCGTCGAGTTGAGGTACGAGAAGTACGCCTCCTCACCTTGGAGGATCGCCTTGAACGCGGCGTACGTGCCCGACAGGGGGAGGCTCGTGCCGATCGTGATCGTGTCGCCGTTCACGCCGACCGAGTCGTTGCCCGCCGGACACGACGACGTGTCGATCACGCTCGACGATCCGCCGGTGCCCGAAGGTCCCGACGTCGAGCTGCCGCCGGTCTTGCGGCTGCTGCCGCACGCGGCCGCGACCATCGTCGCGATCACGAGCACGGTGACGATGCGCAGCGGACCGAACCGGCGCGCGGGTGAAGCGACCTTCATGAGTCGTTTCCCTTCAGGAGGCGAGGGGTGCAGCGGGCGCAGGGCTGGGTGGTGTTCGACTTCGAAGCCGGGCCCGCCCCGTGCTCCAGAGTCTTCGCGCGCCGCCGACCAGACCGTCGGGCAGCGCGAACACGAACAGGATCAGCAGGATGCCGAAGATCGCGGGTGAGGACGCGGGGTTCGCGACCACCCGCCCCACCGTGCCCGTCGAGGAGACGTGGTTCGGCAGCGTCGTCGAGATCCAGTGCTGGACGAAGACGACGAGCCATCCGCCGATCATCGGGCCGAGCACCGTGGCGGTGCCGCCGATGACGACGGCGACGAGGAACTGGATCGAGAGTTGGAAGGTCCCGATCTTGTCGGCGCTGGCGTTGGTCACGATGAGCACCGAGCACGATCCTGCCACTCCTGCATACAGCGCACTCAGCGCGAACGCGAGCACCTTCACCGAGGCGATGTTGATCCCCGCGGTCTGGGCCGCGGCTTCGTGGTCTCGTACCGCGATCAGGGCGCGCCCGAAACGGCTGCGGACGATGCCGATGACCACCACGAACAGGACGAGCGCGCAGCCGAGGGTCACGTAGTACGCCCACTGGTCGTCGCGGCCGATCGCGGAGACGCTCGTCGGCACCCACGCCGGCGGGAAGAGGTGCTGCTGATCGAGGGACACGAGGTTCGTGCCCCCGGTCACGTGCACGTAGTGCTTCGTGAGGTCCGGGAAGAGGACCGCGAGCCCGAGCGTGACCAACGCGAGGTACAGGCCCTTCACGCGCAGCGCGGGGAAGCCGATGAGCACGCCGACGACGAAGCACAGCGGCGCGGCGACGAGCAGTGTCGGCAGGAACTGCCATCCGTGCTGCTGGATCAGCAACGCGCTCGTGTACGCGCCGAGCCCGAAGAACGCGCCGTGCCCGATCGAGACCTGGCCGTTGTAACCGGTGAGCAGGTTGAGCCCCATCGCGGCGGCGCCGATGTAGAGCGCCTGTGCCCAGAGCACGGTGTTCGTCTTCCCGTAGTGGTGCGGCAGCACGATGAGCCACGCCACCACGAGCACCGCGCAGACGAAGCCGATGATCGTGCGCTGTGAGCGACCCATCACACGCGCTCCACGCGCTGCGTACCGAACAGGCCGGACGGCCGCACGAGCAGGACGAGCAGGATCAGCGCGAACGGCACGACGATCACCATGTCGGAGAGCGACTTGATGTACTGCGTCGTGAGCGACTGCGCGACACCGACGATGATGCCGCCGACGACCGCGCCGATCGTCGAGTCGAAGCCGCCGAGCGCGGCGGCCGCGAACGCGAACACGAGGACCTCTTGCATCGACGCGGCGGTGAGCGCCGGTTGTGACGCCGGCACCGCGATCGCGCCGGCGAGCGCGCCGAGCGTCGCGGCGAGCGCCCAGCCGAGCATCAGCATCGTGCCGACGGGGATTCCGAGCAGCGAGCTCGACTCGGGGTTCGACGCGACCGCGCGCACCGCGAGGCCGAGACGCGTGCGCTGGAGCAGGAAGTAGAGGAGCAGGCACTCGAGGATCAGCACACCGACGAGCACGAGCGTGTCGGCCGATATCTGAACGTGCGCGGGCAGCCACGTCTTCGATGGATACGCACGCGGGAGCTGCTCGGCATCGGAGCCGAACTGCACCTGCGTGATCGAGTTCAGCGCGAGGAACATGCCGATCGTCACGATCACCAGCACGAGCGGTGACGCCTTCTCGACCGGGCGGATCACGACCCGCTCGATCAGGGAGCCGCCGACGAACGAGATCGCCATCGCGATCAGGATCGCGAGCCACACCGCGACGTGGTGGCTGGCGAAGAACCAGACGAGGTACGTCGAGTAGAGCGCCATCTCGCCCTGCGCGAAGTTGAGGATGCCCGTCGTGCGGAAGATGAGCACCAACGCGAGCGCGAGCGAGGCGTAGACCGCGCCGTTGCCGATGCCGTTCATGAGCTGGGTGAAGAACAGCGCCATCTACAGCCCCAGGTACGCCTTCTGGACGTCGTCGTTGCCCGCGAGCTCGGCGGCGGTGCCGGCAACGACGATGGATCCGGTTTCGAGCACGTAGCCGCGCGTCGCGATGTCGAGTGCAAGGCCCGCGTTCTGCTCCACGACGAGCATCGAGATGCCCTGCTCCTTGTTGAGCTCGGCGAGCTTGCGGAACAACTCCTGCGTGATGATCGGCGCGAGCCCGAGCGACGGCTCGTCGAGCAGGACGAGCTTGGGGCGCGCCATCATCGCCCGCGCGATCGCGAGCATCTGCTGCTCTCCACCGCTCATGCTGCCCGCGAGCTGATCGTGCCGCTGACCGAGGCGCGGGAACGCCTCGTACCAGCTGTCGATGTCGCGGTCGATGTCGGCATCACGACGGCGGTAGGCGCCCACGCGCAGGTTGTCGGCGACGGTGAGGTCGACGATCGTGCCGCGACCCTGGGGCACGTGGCCGATCCCCGCCTGCGCGATCTGGTCGGCGCGCCGGCCGAGCAGATTGCGACCCTCGAACACGACGCGGCCGCGGCCCTCGATCGTTCCGCTCACCGCGCGCAGCGTCGTCGTCTTGCCGGCGCCGTTCGCACCGAGGATCACGACGACCTCGCCCGCCTCGACCGTGAAGTCGAGCCCGCGCAGCACCTGCACCGCGCCGTAGCCCGCGTGCAGGTCGCCGACCTCGAGCAGGCTCACCGCGCGGGCGTCCCGAGGTAGGCCTCGATGACCTTCGGGTTCTCGCGCACGACCGCGGGCGTGCCCTCGGCGATCTTGCTGCCGAAGTCGAGCACCACGACGTGGTCGGAGATCGACATCACCATCGCCATGTGGTGCTCGACGAGGAGCACCGTGAGCGAGAGGTCGGCGCGGAGCGTTCGGATGAGGTCACCGAGCTCGTCGACTTCGGAGTGCGTGAGTCCGGCCGCAGGCTCGTCGAGCATCAGCAGTCGCGGTTGCGCGGCGAGCGCGCGCGCGATCTCGACGCGCTTGAGCGTGCCGTACGGCAGTCCCGCCGCGTGCCGGTCGGCCAGCGCGCCGAGCGACAGCCGCTCGAGCAGCTCCCGCGCGGCCTGCCGCTGCTTCGCGCCGCGCAGCTTGCTCGAGTACGCGCCGACCATCACGTTGTCGAGCACCGAGAGCCCGGGGAACAGCGCGAGGTTCTGAAAGGTGCGCGCGATGCCGGCGCGCGCGATGCGGTGCGCGGGCAGCTTGAGGAGGTTCTGGCCGTCGAAGAGGATGCGGCCCGACTTCGGCTCGTAGAGCCGGCTCACGCAGTTGAAGAGCGTGGTCTTGCCCGCGCCGTTCGGGCCGATCAGCGCGCAGATCTGGCCTTGCTCGACGGAGAACGAGAGGTCGGCGAGCGCGACGATGCCCCCGAACTCGGCTCGCAGCTCCTCGACCGCCAGCAACGCCAAGCGCCTCTCCCCCTCAGCTGGTGGCGCGCATCGTAGCGAGGGGTGCCCGGCCGCACCCGCGGTCCGCGACGAAATTCGGCGCCCTCGCGCGGCGTCAGCGCAGACTCGGGTCGGTGCCACCTCGCAGCAACGCGACCGCCTCCCAGCAATAGCGCGCGACGACGGAACGGTACGGGCGGAACGGCTCTCCGAGCGCGCCGAGCTCCTTCGCGGTCGGCGGCGGATCGACGCCCCACGCGAACCCGTAGCCCTGGCGCACACCGAGGTCGTCGACGGGCCAGACGTCGAGCCGCCGGAGCTCGAACATCAGGAACATCTCGGCCGTCCAGCGCCCGATGCCCCGCACCTGCACGAGCCGTTCCACGATCTCGTCGTCGCTGCGGCGCGAGTGACCGTCGAGCACGACGGTGCCGTCGAGGACCTTGGCGGCGAGGTCGCGCAGCGACGCGAGCTTGTTCGCGGAGAGGCCGGCGGCGCGCAACGTCTCGTCCGGGACCGCGGCGAGCGCCTCCGGGGTCAGGTCGCCGGGCACGGTCGCGCGGACACGCGTGTGGATCGCGTGCGCGGCCGCCCCCGCGAGCTGCTGGAACACGATCGAGCGCACGAGCGCACCGAACGGCCCGTCCGGATTGCGCGGCCGGTACTTGATCGGACCCGCGAGATCGACGAGATGACGGACGACGGGATCGCGTGCGGCGGCCGCCTCGATCGCGGCGGCGAGGGACGTCCGGGCCATGGCCGTCGACGCTACGCGAGCAGAATCACGCGCGATGGCACAGATCCCCGCCGATCCCGCACGCCTCGAGGCCGCCGCGGTCGCCGCGCTGGGCACCGCCGCTCAGTACTTCGCGCCGGGCACCGGCGACGACCTGACGCGCGACGACAACCGGGCCGCGTGGTCGCGCCTCCGGCTGCGGCCGCACGTGCTCCGGGCCGTCGGATCGGTCGACCTCGCGACGACGATCGCCGGCATCTCGATTCCCGAGCCCGTGCTCGTCGCGCCGATGGCACTGCAACGCCTCGCGCATCCGGAGGGCGAGCTCGCGACCGCGGCGGGCGCGGGCGCGCGCGGCACGCCCGTGATCGTGTCGATGGCCGCCACGACCGCGATCGAATCGCTCGCACCGCTCGCGCCGGTGTGGATGCAGGTGTACGTGCTGCGCGATCGAGGTCGGACCCGTGCACTGTGCGAGCGCGCGGTCGAAGCCGGTGCCGGCGCGATCGTCGTGAGTGTCGACGGCGCGGCCGTGCCCTACGGAACCGCCCGCGCGGTCGACGCGCTCGCGCCGCCCGACGGCATCGACTTCCCGAACCTCGCGACGGCGCTCGGCGAGCGCGCGCCGACCGATCTCGCCGCGATCACGCGCGAGTACGACCCGACGATCACCGCGCGCGATCTGCCGGAAGTCGTCGGCGCGGCCGGCGTGCCGTGGATCGTGAAGGGCGTGCTGCGCGGCGACGACGCACGCGCGTGCGTCGACGCGGGCGCAGCCGCGGTCGTCGTCTCGAACCACGGCGGCCGCATCCTCGACGGCACGGTCGCGACCGCAGACGCGCTCGCGGAGGTCGTCGATGCGCTCGGAAGCGACGCCGAGGTGTTGGTCGACGGCGGCATCCGGCGCGGCACGGATGTCGTGCGCGCGCTGGCGCTCGGTGCGCGCGGCGTGCTCGTCGGCCGGCCCGTCATCTGGGGGCTGACGCTCGACGGTGCGAACGGCGTGACGCGCGTCCTCGACGATCTCGTGGCCGATCTCCGGCGCGCCCTCGCCGCCTGTGGCGTGACGTCGGTCACTCAGGTCGACCGCGACCTCGTCGCACGGGCCGGCTGACCACACCGAGCCGGTACGGTGCCGGCGATGAGCGGCCCGACGCAGTCCGACCGAGCGCGTGGGTCGGAGCCGCAATGAGCGCGGTCGCCGCGGTCCTCGACGCGCTCGCCGAGCAGCACGCCGAGCTCGACACGGTGCTCGCTGCGCTCGGCGACGCCGAGTGGCACCGGCCGAGCCGTTGCGAGGGCTGGGACGTCGCCGACGTGGTGCTCCATCTCGCGCAGACCGACGAGCTCGCGCTCGCCAGCGCGCAGGGCCGGTTCGCCGAAGGTTTGACGACGCTCGCACGAGGGCTCGACGGCGCGGGCAACGTCGACGACGGCGCCGCGGCGACGGTCGCCAACGAGCGCGGGGTCCCGGTCGACGCGCTGTACGCGCGCTGGCGCGCGGGGGCCGCCGCGATCCGTACCGCGCTCGCCGCGACCGATCCGCACGCGCGGGTCGACTGGGTCGCGGGCCGGCTGTCGGTGCACACACTCGCCGCGACCCGACTCGCGGAGTGTTGGATCCACACCGGCGACGTGACCGACGCGGTCGGCGTCGCCGTCGAGCCGACCGACCGGCTCGAGCACGTCGCGCGGCTCGCGTGGCGCACGCTCCCCTACGCCTTCGCGAAGGCCGGGCGCGAGCTGCGCGGTCCGGTCGCGTTCTCGCTGCGCGCGCCGAGCGGCGCGCCGTGGGACTTCCGTCCCGAGACCGAAGCCGCGACCATGGTCGAGGGTCCGGGCGTGGAGCTGTGCCTCGTCGCCGCCCGCCGGATCGATCCCGAGCTCACCGCGCTGCGCGCCGAAGGTCCCGACGCGCACGCCGTGCTCGAGCTCGTCCGCACCTACGCCTGAATCGCGCTACGAGTCGGCCAGACCCAACCGGTGTGCGACGACGCCCGCTTCGGCACGGTTGGCGACGCCGAGCTTGGCGAGGATGTTCGACACGTGCACGCTCGCGGTCTTGACGCTGATGAACAGCGCCGCCGCGATCTCGCGGTTCGTGCAACCGTCGGCGACCATCCGCAGCACCTCGCGCTCGCGCGGTGTCAGCGCGAACGGCGCTTCGTCGGGCGCGGCCTCGACGGACTCCGAGAGCGGCGCGGCGGCGCGGTCGAGGTCGACCCGCGCCCAGCGCGCGATGCGACCGATGTGGTCGAGCAGCGGTGCCGCCTCCAGTCGTTCGGCGACGGCCGCGGCCGCGCGCAGCTCGGCGACGGCCTCCGGACGCGCCCCGCCCGCCGCGAGCAACGCCTCCGCGAGCCGGGCCCGAGCCCGCGCCTCCGGATAGGGCTCACCGAGCTCGCGCCAGACGGCGGCCGTCGCCCGCCACCGCTCCGCGTCGTCGGCGCCGTCGAGCCGCGCCCGCTCGGCCGCGATCGTCGCGAGCTCACCACGCGTCCTCGGGCTCACGTACACGTGGCGCAACCGGTCGGCACGCTCGAGGAACGGCGCCGCGAGCTCGCGTGCGTCCGCAACCCCGGCGTCGTCGTGGCGGGCGCGCGCCGCGTCGGCGACATCGGCCGCGACCGAGACCGCGAAGGTCAGCGCGAACTCGGCGTAGTAGTTGTCGTCGCTCGCGTTCACGACGTCGAGCACGTGCCGGGACACGGCGATCGCGCCCTCGGCGTCGCCCTCGACCGCGAGCACCTCGGCTTCCGCGCCCCGCGCGATCGCGCCGTGCTGCACGTCGTCGGCGTGGCTCGCGAGGCGCGCGGCGACGTCGACATGACCCCGCGCACCTTCGACGTCGCCGCGCGCGACCAACAGCCGGGCGCGCAGCGCGTGCACGCGGATCGCCGACACGCCCTGCGCATCGAGATCCAGTCCGGTACGCGTGCTCCGGTCGACGGAGTCCCAGTCGCCGAGCGCGAAGTTGATCAGCGCGATGTTGGCGTGCAGGTAGCTCCCGTAGACGCGGTTGAAGCCGAGCTGCCGCGCCAGCGCTGCGCCTTCCTTCGCGACCTGCAGCCCCTCGGCCGACGACCCGGCGCGCAGCAGCGACTCCGAGTAGTTCGTGTACCACCGCATCACATCGTCGTAGTTCTTCACTTCGAAGGCGATCTCGCGCGACTCGCGCAGGAGCGTGTGCCCTTCGTCGAAGCGCCCCATCGTTCCGAGCACGCCACCGAGCGTGTTGCGCGCGTGCCCGTCGGTCTCGCGGTCGCCGACGGCCTGCGCGACCGCCATGGCTTCCCGGCAGACCGGCTCGGCGTCCCGATAACGCGACACGAGCATGAGCGACTGCCCGTACGCCGAGAGCGTGCGCGCCCGTTGCGCGGTCGGCGGATCGGCGGGGCAGGTCGCCCGCGCCTCGGCGTACGCCGCGAGCGCGGGTGAGGTCGCGCCGGCGCGCCACAGGTAGCGACCCTTGCGTACGAGGAGGTCGCTGAGGCGCAGCGCGTCGTCGGTGGGCGTCTCCGCGATCGCGCGGTCGACGAGCTGGAGCGCGCGCGAGTTGTCACCGAGCAACGAGTCGGCGTCGGCGAGCTTGCGCAACAGCTCGACGTGATCGAGCGGCAGCTCCGAGCGATCTCCCGGCGCGCGCGTCCACAGACTGAGCGCGCGGTCGAAGTGCCCGCGCGCCTCGGGCATCGCGCCAACGCGTTCGGCCGCGAGCGCGGCGTCGATCGACGCGACCAGCGCGTGCTCCAGCTCCTGCGCTGCGAACCAATGGTGTGCCAGCAATGCGGTCACGTTCACACGGTCGCCACCGACGCGCTCCGGCCGCTCGCTGATCGCGCGCGCGTAGTCGGCGTGCACGTCGACGCGTTCACCCGGCAGCAGCTCGCCGACGAGCGCTTCCTGGAGGAGCGCGTGGCGGAAGCCGTAGCCGTCGTCGCCGACCCGTTCGATGAGCTGTTGCTCGATGGCTTCGCGTAGCTGTTCTGCGAGCTCGATGTCGTCGCGATGCGCGACCGCGGCCAGCAGCGCGTCGGAGACGGTGCGCCCCGCGGCCGCGGCGATGCGGAGCAGCTCCTGGGCCGGGGGCGAGAGTCGCTCGACCCGCACGAGCAGCACATCGCGCAGCGACGGCGGCAGGTCGAGCGCAGGCTGGTCGGCGCCCGCGGCCACGAGCTCCTCGGTGAAGAACGCGTTGCCTTCGGCCCGCGTGAACACGGTGTCGACGAGCGCGGTCGGAGGATCTGCGTCGAGGATGCCCTCGAGGAGTGCGGCGACCTCGTCGCGGTCGAAGCGCGGCAGGTCGATGCGCTCGACGCGGCCGCTGCGCTCCACCTCCGCGAGGAAGGGCCGCAGTGGATGCCGGCGGTTGATCTCGTCGCTGCGGAACGTCGCGACGAGCGCGACCCGCGCCGGGCCGAGCTGGTGCACGAGGTACGAGAGCACGTGGCGGGTCGAGTGGTCGGCCCAGTGGAGGTCCTCGACGACGATCAGCAGCGGGCGCTCGAGCGCGAGCCGCTCGAACAGCGCGAGCACGACCTCGAAGACGCGGCCCGCGCCGTGAGCTTCCAACCGCTCCTCGGCGACCGCGGGCGCGAGCTCGGGGACGAGCCGGCCGAGCTCGTCGGCGGCAGGACCCGCGGCGGCGCGGATCGCGGGCGCACCGTCTTCGCGCACGAGCGTCCGCAGCACCTCGACGATGGGTCCGAACGGCGGACCACTGTCGCCGAGCTCGATGCACGCGCCACGGAGCACGCGTGCGTACGAGCAGCGCGCCGCGAGCTCGTGCACGAGCCGGGACTTGCCGACGCCCGCCTCGCCGCCGACGACGACCGCGGTCGCGGCGCTCGTCGCGGCCCGGTCGACCGCGGCCTCGAGCCGGGCGAGCGCCTCGGCCCGTCCGATGAACGCCGGACTCGAGACTCTCGACACCACCGACGGCATTGTCGCCGCCGATCCGCGGCTACGCCACACGGCGACGCGTCCGCACGTGCCGGCCCAGTCGCCAGTACGCGGCCGCCATCTCGCGCGCTCGGCGCTCGTCGGAGACGAGGTTCCAGGTGAATTGCGTCGTTGTCGGGATCATCACGGCCTCCAGGCTCGGTCCTGTACTCAGGATCGACCTAAGGCAGGCACTCGCACATCGGGAGGAAGGCTCAGATCCGGCGCCGATGCCTTAGATGTGGGCCGATCAGGTCGCGAACGCCGGCAGTACGTGCGCCTCGAGCAGGCGCAGGCTCGACCACGCGAGCTCGGGCGGGATGCCGCCGCACAGGGGGTGGAGCATCGCGAACGGGAACGGCGCGGCGCGCAGCTCGCCGATCAGCTCGTCGGGGGTGAGCACCGCGTAGCGGCCGCTCGCCCGCAACTGATCGGCATTGGCGACGACGCGGTACGGCGAGGCGATGTCGTCCTGCGCCTGCCACGCGCCGTACGCGTTCGTCTCGTGCAGGAAGTACGGCGCGTGCGCGTGCCATCCGTCGTCGGCGTCCTCGGCGAGCGCGACCGTGCGGTTGTCGCCGACGGGGCTCGGACCCGGATCGGGCCGGCCGAGCTGCTGCACCTCGTCGCGGTAGAAGCCCCACACCTCGGGCACCGACGGGATGAAGCCGTCGGCGATGCGCGCGGCGCGCCGGGCCGCGGGCTCGCTGCTGCCGCCGAGGATGATCGCGGGACCGCCGTCGCGAAACGGGGGCGGGGTCACGTGCACGGTCCGACCTCGGAACTCGAACGGCGCGCCCGTGAACGCGGCCTTCAACGTCGTCACCACTTCGGTCACACGCGCCGCGCGCTCGCGCATCGGCACGCCGTACAGCGCGAACTCCTCGTGCACGTAGCCGCCCGCGACGATCACGTCGACGCGGCCGCGACTGAGATGGTCGAGCACGACGAGATCCTCGGCGAGCCGGATCGGGTCGTAGAACGGCGCGATCAACGCGGCCACGAGAAAGCGCACGTTCTTCGTGCGCGCGACCATCGCCGCGACCATCGGCAACGGGCTCGGCAGGTAGCCGTCGGGCGACGAGTGGTGCTCCGACACCGCGACGCTCACGCAGCCGCGCGCGTCGGCCCACTCGACCATGTCGAGCGCGGCCGCGTAGCGGTCGGCCATCGCCGTGCCCGCGAGGTCGGGATTCCGGAAGTCGAACCGCAGACCGAACAGCACGCTCAACTCTCGGCGACGCGCGCGATCTGCGCAAGCTCCGGCGTTACGGAACCGGCGTCTTCTGGATCGTCCACTTCGTGCCGTTCCACAGCTCGGCGAGGGTCAGCGGCACGTTCCCTGCGTTCGACGCGTTGCCCACCGCCGTGCACGCGGTCGGCGACACGCACGAGACGCCGCCGAGCGCGGAGCCGGTCGAGTCCTTCGGCTGCGGCGTCTTCTCCGGCTTCCAGCGCGTGCCCGTGCGCCCCGCCGCGAAGCTCAGGAACGTCGAGCCGTTGGCGTAGCGGCCGACCGCGGTGCACGGCGGCCCGGGCGTGCTGCACGAGACCGCGGCGGGCTGGCTGAAGATCGCGGTCTTCGGGCTGCGCAGGTTCTGGTTCGACCACGCGGTGCCGTTCCAGCGTTGCGCCCAGCCGGGAACCGGCGCGTCGCCACCGTTGAACGCGTTCCCGACCGCCGTGCACGCGCGCGGCGCGGTGCACGAAATGCCGGTCGGGACGCTCCCCCCTTCGGCGTTGGGCGGCACGGGCGCAGTCTGAAGCGACCACGCGGTGCCGTCCCACCCTTCGGCGAGCGTCGTCGAGATGAAGAAACCGTCGTGGTAGTACCAGCCGACCGCTTCGCAGTGGACGCTCGGCGCGGGGCTGCACGACACCGCGTTCAAGGTGTTGGTCGTCGCGCCGGCGGGCGCGGACACGCTCTGCGCGGTGAACGTGCTGCCGTTCCACGACTCGGCGAGGGCCTCGTTCTGATTCGCGCTGTCGGCGAAGAAGCCGACCGCGGTGCACTTCGCCGCGACACACGACACGCCGTTGAACCCACCACCCCGTCCACCGGTCGGGAGCGGGACGGTCTTGATCGTCCACTTCGTGCCGTTCCAGAGCTCGGCGAGCGGCGCGATCCCGCTGTCGTCGAAGTACGAGCCGACCGCGAGGCAGTTCGTCACCGACGTGCACGACACGCCGTTGAGCGCGATCTCGGTACCGCCCGCGGGGTTCGGCGTGGCCTGCTTCGTCCACGCGGTGCCGTTCCATCGTTCCGCCAGCGTGACCGTGTTACCGGCGTTCACGTACGAACCCACGGCGACGCATGCGGTCGTCGCGGTGCACGACACGGAGTTCAGCGTTCCCTGCACCGGCGCCGGCGCGGCGCCCGCCGGTGTGCCTGCGAAACCGAAGGCGAACGCGGTCGACAACGCGATCGCAACGACGAAACCCGTCCTGTCGCGCCCCATGCTCCGCCCCCGCATCTCGGTGTTCGGCGGACCCTATCTCGGCGGCCGGGCCGCGGCGACGGTCAGGCGTACGTCGCGATCGCGCGCTGCGCGGCGGCCACATAACTGCCGCCGAACTTGATCGCATGCACGACGAGCGGCGCGATCTGGTGGAGCGTGACGCGGTCTTGCCAGCCGGTCTCGAGCGGCCACGCGGCGTCGTAGGCGTCGAAGCAGCGCGCGCCGAAACCGCCGAACAACCGCATCATCGCGAGGTCGAACTCGCGGTGACCGCCGTGCGCCGCGGGATCGATGAGCCAACTGCGACCGCGCCCGTCGACGAGCCGATTGCCGGCCCAGAGATCGCCGTGCAACCGCGCGGGCGGCTCGTCGGCGGCGCCGTGGTCTTCGAGGTGCGCGGCGACTCGTTCGAGCTGCGCGATCGCCGACCCCGGCAGCGCGTTTGCGTCGCGTGCGAGTCGGGCCAGTGGGAGCAGCCGATTGTCCCGGTAGAACTCGGCCCACGTCGCGGCCGGCTCGTTGGGCAGGCCGCGGCTGCCGGTGCTGCGACGGTCCTCGCGCCCGAACGCCGGCGCGCCGGCCGCGTGCAGTGTCGCGAGCGCGGTACCGAGCGCGGCTTCGGCGTCGTCGTTCGACGCGCGGCCGCCTTCGTCGATCCATTCCAGCACGAGGTGGTTCGGCGGCGCGTCCGACACCGCGAGCACTTCGGGAACGGGGATCACCGCGGGCTCGCGAAGCCACGCGAGCCCCGCGGCCTCGGTCGTGAAGAAGTTCGGCGGGGCGCTCGGATGCGTCTTCGCGAAGACGCGCCGGCCGTCGTCGAGCGCGACCGCGTACGCGACCGCGACATCGCCGCCGTGCACGCGCCGCGCGTCGACGATCGCACTCCCGAGCGCGCGCTCGATCGTGGCGCGCAGTGCGTCGTCCATCAATGGTTCGCGATCTGCAACAGCACGTCGGCGTGGCAGGGCCCGTCGAGCGGGCAGTAACACGCAAGGTCGCGGCCGCGCAGCTCGGCGCGGACCTCGTCGATCGAGATCGTGAGCCGACCGGCTTGCAGGTCGGCTTCGTAGAGCCGCACGGCTTCGGCCCGGCCGAGCGACAGCGGATGCGGGTTGCCCCACTTCGTGGGACGGGTCACGACGACGACACCCTCGGGCAGTCGCGCACCCTTTCGACGCGAACGTTGGTATCGGCGCGGCACCGACGCGATCTCGCGATCAGGCTTCGGCGATGCGCTTCAGGTTCGCGAGCGTCTGATCGATGCCCGTGCGCGCGAGGTCGGCCATGCCGTCCATGCGCTTCGCGACGTCCATGTTCGGATCGCGTCCGCCGACGAAGTCGGGGTACGCGGGCAGGATCTGCCACGACTCCGTCACCGTGGTTCCCGTACCGGCGGGCTGGAAGCGGTAGCCCCACCGAACGAGTGCGACGTCGCCCGCGGGACCGTGGTTGATCCACGCGAACTCACGCCCGGGCTGCGCGGCGACGACCTCGCACTGCGTGTCCCACGACAGGTCGCCGATCACGTTGTGCCCCGTGAACCACGCGCCCTCGTTGCCCACCCGCGCGGGATCGGTCCACGCCGACGACGCGCAGACGGGGCTGAGCTCGCCGATACGCGTCACATCGCTGACGAGCGCGTACACGTCGTGGGGCGACCGGTCGATCGCGATCGAGCCCTCGTGCCGGTATTTCGAGACGTCCATGGCGCGCAGGCTATGCGCCGGGTCGATGACGGCGCCCGGGCGCGCATGTGCCAACCTCGCCGCCGAGAAGACGCTGGCCCTTGCGCGTCGCCGACGTGGCGGGCGTTGCCGGGGCGAGCCTGCGCGGCGCCGACCATCGTGCGCTGCCATCGGGCGGCACGCGCTTCGTGCTCGAGCCGACGGCGGGCTGACCCGGCCCGGCCGAGGCCCGTACGGCCACGACCAGGAGCGACGCCGGCGGTCCGGACATTCTCTGCAAGTTCGCGGCGCAAACGGACGATGTGAGGATGCGATGGCGCGCGACGGGGCCGGAACCGCTTCCGGAGCTCGACGTCTGACCGGCGCGACCGCCGACGTCACGCTCGAGCGTGGCGACCTCGCGCTCTACGAAGCCAAGCGCGGCGGGCGCGACTGTGTGCGCGCGTTCGCCCCGCAGGCGCGCGCCGCGGCGACTTCCTGATTCAGCCGTACTCGTCGATCACGACCCGATCGAGCTCAGACTCCCGACGCGGGTCGCGGTGATCTCGGCCTCCGTCACGCTGAGCTGTCCGCTACCACTGTCGTCCGCGCATGACAGCGTCACGTCCGCCTTCTTGCCGTTCGTGTGCACGTCGAGCATGAACAACGTGGCGCCTTGCCCGCCGACGACCTCGAACGCCCCACCGAACTCGCCGGCCCCGGTGACGAGCGCGCAGTCGACGAAATGGAAACCACCGGCCGGATCGTCGCTCTCGACCGATACGGCGGCGGACACGACGTAGTCACCCGCCGCGACCTTCGCCTCGGCGACGACCGAATGCGTGCTGGTCAGCGTCGACGCACCGCCCTGCGCCGTGATCGCGCACGGCACGGTCGTCCGCTTGAGCGGGCACTTCGCCTGCGCGCCGGTCGCCCGCACGAGCGTCGCGACGCGCACGATCGTGAGCCGCACGCTCGCGACCGTCGCCTGAGGACCGCCCAGCAGCGAACACGTCACCTCGACGGGCTGCGGCGACGCACCCAGCGCGAACGAGGTGCCGAGCGAGAGCGCGGCGGTCTTGCCCTGAAGGACGAAGGCCGTTCCCTCGCTCAGTCCGATGACGGCGTTGTCGCTCATGCACGCGACGTTCGCGCTGCCGCTCGACGTCGCGCGGAACGCGACACGACCGATCATCGTGTACAAACCGGGCTCGAGCTCGACCGTCGCAACCGGCGTCGGCGACCCGCCAATCGCGACCGGGGTGCTCGTCTGCACCTGGATCGCACACGGGATCGACGCGAAGGTCGCATGCGGACACTTCACGGCCTTGCTCGTCCCTTCGGCCGGCTGGCGCAAGGTTCCCAAACGCGTCGCCTGCAACCGCGCGTAGTCGGCGGTCAGCGAGGCGAAGCCCCTCGGATCCGCGCACGAGATGGTGAGTCGCGTCGTCGCCGTGAAGTTCGCGGCGGCGAGGAGGGTCACGGTCGTGGCTTGGTCGATGGTGTACGCGACGGTCTGGTCGAGCAGCGCGCCGCCGGCCTTGAGCGTGCAGTACGCGAACGGAAGGGGCTCGCCGGTGCCGGACGAGTTGAAGATCACCGCGCTCGCGACGATCGAGTACCGACCCGCCCCGACACTCGTCGTGACGAGATGGGTCGGCGTCGGCGTGAGCGTCGGACTGCTCGTGTTGTTCTGCGCGGCGACGACACACGGCACGGTCGCAAGGGCCGGCGCGGGACACGCCGTACTCACCGCGACCGCGGACGAAGCAGCCGCGACGCTCGTGATGCCCGCTATGCATGTCGCCGCAGCGATCACGAGTGCCTGCAGTCGGATGTGTCGCTTCGCCATGGGTTCTCCCGCTTCGCGTCGGGATGATGGTTACTCCACACGCCGTGACCAAACGGTTACAGCTGAGGCGTGCGACGGGTCACTCGTAGGCTTGATCGTCCCGGTTGTCGACGTGTAGGTGAACGGCTCGCCAGCCGGATCGTCGATGGTCGCGAACGATCCCGAGAGGCTCTGCGCGCTCACGAGCGTGAACGACTTGTTCAGCGCCGGCGCGTCGTTGCTGAGCGGGATGGTCGGCGTGAACACTCGACGGGCCTGCGTTGGGTATCGCCGGAATTGCTCGTGAGACGCGCTCGACAGCGAACGAGGTGCCGCGGCGGACAGCGCGAGCAGGCCCGTGGCGCAGCATTGCATGGCCACGATGCGCGGCTGAGCTGCTGCACTCCACGGAACCGTGGGTCGATCGCGAACAATCTGTGATTCGCTCGTTGCCCCGATGTACTCCCGCGACCCAGGCAACCTGAGGTAGGCGCCGGGCGTGAGCCACCTCGCGTGAGGTAGGCGCCCGCGACTTTGAAGCACTGGCCCGATGTCGGGTCCGCTGCCTTAGCCCGATCCTCGAGTCAGTTCCCGATTCGAGGAGAAGCACCATGCGACCGTTCCTTCGCTCCGTCACCGTGCTCGCCGGCTCCGTCGCGATGGCCGCGACGATGGCGACGCTCGGAGCCGGAGCCGCGCACGCGACCCAGACCGGCGAGATCGACTTCACGAGTCCCGCGCTCTACCGGTGGACGGCACCCGCGGGCGTCGACTCCGCGGAGATCGTGCTTCGCGGCGCGCAGGGCGGGTCGCAGACCGCGTCCGACGGCACCACGACACCGGGCGGCAACGGCGCGCTCGTCGAGGCCGAGGTGCCGATCGTCGCGGGCCAGACCTACACGGTCATCGTCGGCGGTGAGGGCGGCAGCGTCACCGACGCCGTGGGCGAGGTGCTCGGCGGCGCGGGCGGCTACGGCTTCGGCGGCGGCGGCGTCGGCGCGGTCGGAACGGACTGCCACGCCAGCGGGGGCGGCGGGGGCGAGACCGCGTTCTTCTCCGGTGAGCAGATCGACTACCCGATGTTCGTCGCGGGCGCGGGCGGCGGCGCGCGCTTCCAGATGCGCGGCGGCAACGGCGACGTGCCGAACGGCGACCCGGGCACGAGCGTCGACCCCGACCCGAGCCACGCCGCGGGCGGCGGGACGCAATCGGTCGGTGGCGTCCCCGGCGTCGGCACCGACGGCGGCAACAACTTCGCGAGCGTGGGCGACTACCAGCAGGGCGGCCGCGGCGGCGCCGACGGCTGCAATGGCGGTGGTGGCGGCGGTGCCGGCTACTACGGCGGCGGCGGCGGCGCGGGTGACGGCAGCGGCGGCGGCGGCTCGTCGTACGTGACGCCCTGGGCCGACCTCTACAACGGACTCACGTCGTCGATCGGCGGCAACGGCTCGGTGAGCCTGCTCTTCGGGACCGCGGTCGCGCCCCAGCCCATCGTGGCGCCCGCCTTGCAGCCCACGGCCGGCGAGTTCGCGGCGACGCAGTACTCGGCGACCGGCTGGCCGCAGCCGCTGCTCGCGGCGACCGGCGCGCTGCCACCCGGCATGACGATGGACAACTCGGGTGTCCTCTCCGGCACGCCGACGAAGGCCGGCACGTACATGATGACGGTGAACGCGTACAACGAAGCCGGCCTCACGAGCTGGGTCGAAGAGGTCGACGTCGCGCCGGGACTCCCGTCGAAGGTGACGCTCACGCCCGCGACCGCCTCCGCGACCGTCGGGACGGCGTTCGCGCACGACCCCGTGGCCCACGTCACCGACTCGGTCGGTGACCCGATCGCCGGATGCTCGGTGTCGTTCGTCGACTACGACGGGCTCGTGAGCTTCGCCGCGGCCGACGCGTCGTCGCCGCACGCGATCTCGGTCACGACCGACGCGAACGGGAACGCCGACCCCGGCACGGTCGTCGCCGGCAGCACGAAGGGCACCGCGCGCATCACGGCGCTCTGCGAGAAGCGCCTGGCTGCCGCGGCGTTCAAGGCGACTGCGGCGCGGACCGCCCCGGCGTTCGACCCCGCGACGCCACCCGCCGCACAGGTCGGGCACCCGTTCGCCTTGACGTACGGCACGGAGGGCACGCCTCGACCGACCGTGCAGTTGCTCTCGGGCAGGCTCCCGAACGGTCTCGTCCTCTCGTCCGCGGGCGCCCTGACCGGCACGCCGGCGGCGGCGGGACGGTTCCACTTCACGTTGCAGGCGACGAACGGCGTGGGCACCGCGGCGAAGCTCGTGCAGACGATCAAGGTCGCGGCCGCGTCGAAGATCAGCGTGGCGTCGACCTCGGCGAACGAGGGCAACGTCGGCACGCGCACCCGCGCCATCGCCGTGCGCCTCAGCGCGCCTGCGATCGCCGACGTGACCGTCCACTGGGTGACGGCCGACGGGACCGCGACCGCAGGCTCGGACTACCTCGCGACGTCGGGCACGGTCACGATCCCCGCGGGCCAGACGTCGGCGGTCATCAGCGTCGTCATCGACGGTGACCGTAGGGTCGAGGGCAACGAGACGTTCTTCGTGAACCTCGGCGGCGCGGCGAACGCGACCGTCGCCACGCCGCACGTCGTGCAGACGATCGTGAACGATGACCACGCGTGATCAGCGCGTGACGATCGGCTCGGAGCGGGCGGCCCTTGGTGGCCGCCCGCTCTCCGCATTTACGCTGCGTTCGATGCCGGCACCGTTCGTCACACCCGAGATGGTGGGACGCACCAAGGAGCTCGCACGGCTCGCGGCCGCGCAGGAGCGCAGCGCGAGCGGAGATCCCGCGGTGGTGCTCGTGGGAGGCGAGGCCGGTGTCGGCAAGACCCGGCTCGTGCACGAGGCCGCGGCACGCGCCGCGGCCGACGGTGCACGCGTGCTCACCGGGTCGAGCGTGGAGCTCGCGGGCGAGGGCCTGCCCTTCGCGCCGCTCGCCGACGCGTTGCGCGATCTCGTGCGCACGACCGAGGCGCAGCATCTCGACGCGTTGCTCGGCACCGCGCGCCGCGACTTGTCGCGCGTGCTCTTCGAGCTCGCGCCCGCGCCCGGCCCGAACGATCGTCACGACGACGGATCCGACGCGGTCGGTACCGGGCGTCTGTTCGAGTTGCTGCTCGGACTGCTGGAACGGCTCGCCGACGAGCGCCCGCTCGTGCTCGTCATCGAGGATCTGCACTGGGCCGACCGCTCGACGCTCGACTTCCTGAGCTTCCTCGTCCGCTCGGTGCGCGGCTCGCGATTCCTGCTCGTCGCGACGTACCGCGCCGACGAGATCGACCGCCGGCATGCGCTGCGTCCGCTGCTCGCCGAGCTCGAGCGCCACCGCATCGTCGAGCATCTGCCGCTCGAGCGCTTCGGACGCGACGACGTCGCCGCGCAGCTCGCGAGCATGCTCGGGCACGCGGCCGAAGGTCAGCTGCTCGACGACGTGATCGAGCGCTCCGGCGGCAACGCGTTCCTCGTCGAAGAAGTCATCGGGGTCATCCAGTCGGGCGACCGCCGCGGGCTGTCACCGCACCTGCGCGACGTCCTGCTCGCGCGCGTCGAGCGGCTCAGTGAGCCGACGCAGCGCGTGCTCCAGCTGCTCGCCGTCGGCGGCCGGCGTGTCTCGCATCGGTTGATCACCGTCGTGAGCGGTCTCGACGAAGCGGAGTTGGAGGCGCGACTGCGCGAAGCGGTCGAGCAGCACGTGCTCGCGGTCGACGACGCCGGCGCATTCGCGTTCCGTCACGCGTTGGTCGAGGACGCGATCTACGACGACCTCCTACCGGGTACCCGCGCGCGCGTGCACACCGCGTACGCCGACACGCTCGTCGCCGACCCGTCGCTCGCGGACGCGGGCTCGGTCGCGAGCGCGATCGCACTCCACCGGTTCGCGGCACACGATCTCCCGCGCGCGCTCGACGCCGCGATGCTCGCGACGCGCGAGGCACGGCAGGCGTACGCGGTCGCCGACGCTGCCGCGCACGTCAGTCGCGCGCTCGAGATCTGGGACGCGGTGCCCGACGCCGCCGCGGTGGCGGGCACGGACCACGTCGGTCTGCTCGAGCTCGCGAGCGACGTCGAGGCGACGGCCGGCTACCTCGACCGCGCGGTCAAGCTCGCGACCGAGACCATCGAAGAGCTCGGTTCGGAAGGCGACGCGATTCGCAGGGCGCTCGCGCTCGAGCGTCGAGCTCGAGTGCTGCGCGAGCGCGACCGCGAGACCGCGCTCGGCGACCTCGAAACCGCGCAGCGCCTCGTGCCCGACGCGGGTCCGGTACGCGCGCAGGTGCTCGGCACGCTGGCGAGCGTGATGCAGTACTGGGAGGGCGCGACAGACCGCGTCATCGCGGTTGCTCACGACGCGGTCGACGCCGCGCGTGCAGCCGGCGAACCCCAGCTCCTCGTGATCCCGCTCATCACGCTCGGCACGACACCCCGAACGCTCGCCGACATGGAGCAGGCGATCGCGTGGTTGCAGGAAGCGGCCGCGCTGGCGGAGTCGCTCGGCGAGTACGACAGCGCGTTGCGCGCGGCGGTCAACCTCGCGCACGTCTTCGAGGTCGCCGGGAACGGCGCAGCGGCCGTCGACATCGCGCGCCGAGGACTCGAGCAGGCGCGTGAGGTCGGTCTGCTCCGGAGCCGTGGCTCGTACCTCGCGGCGAACCTCGCGGAGTCGCTCACGTGGCTCGGCCAATGGGACGAAGCCGAGCGTGTCATGCAGGACGCGCTCGCGCGAACCGACGTCAGCGAGATCTGGCTCCGGCTCAACCTCGTCGAGCTGGTCCTCGCCCGCGATGGAGCCGAAGCGGCCGCCGAGCAGATCACGGCGATGCGGGCGCTGCTCGGCCTCGACTGGCAGCCGTCGCAGGAGTACGTGCAGATCTGCGCGCTGCGCGCCGAGGTCGCGCGGCTCTTCGGCCGGCTCGACGAGGCGCGCGCGTTCGCGCGTGAAGGGTTCACGATCGAGAACTGCGAGGGCACGCGCTACGGATGGGAGCTCCTGCGCGTCGCCGTCCGCGTCGAAGCCGACCTCGCGCAGCAGGCTCGCGACGAACGCCGCGTCGACGACGGCACGTCTGCACAACAGATCGATGCGCTGCGCGCGATGATCGCACGCCTCCCCGACTTCCCGGCCGCCGTGGCCGAAGGGCACCTCGCGACGGCGGAGCTCACCCGCGCGGTTGGCACGCCCGAGCCCTCGGCCTGGCAGACGGCGGCCGACGCGTGGCTCGAGACGCACCAGCCGTTCCCGCAGGCGTACAGCCTGTTCCGACTCGGCGAAGCACTGGTCGAGTCGGATCGCGCGCCCGACGCGGTCGCCGCGCTGAAGGAAGCGGCGACGATCGCCGACGCGCTCGGCGCGACGCCGCTGCAAGAGGAGATCGCCGCGCTGTCGAAGCGCGCGCGACTCGTCGTCACGATCGCGCCCGCTGCTGATTCAGAGGGCGGTGACGCGGACGGCTCGGCTGCGAACGCGGCGGAACGCCTCGGGCTCACGCCGCGCGAGTCGGAGGTGCTGCGGCTCGTCGCGGAAGGCCGCTCGAACGGCGAGATCGCGGACGCGCTCTTCATCAGCCGCAAGACCGCGAGCGTGCACGTGTCGAACATCCTCGCCAAGCTCGGCGTCGCGCGCCGCACCGACGCCGCCGCGATCGCGCACCGCCTGCGGCTCTTCTGACGCGCGCGCGGCGTCGTTACGAGGTTGCGAAGGCGGCGACGGAGACGATCGGGCTGCTCGGCGGGTGCGCGCCGAGCGAGCCACTGAACGCCTTGTCCGAGAAGTCGAACACCCCACCGTCGGACGCGGTGAGCACGTAGCCGTTGCCGTAACGCGCCATCGCGACGATCGGTCGGTTGAGGTGCCGCCCGCCCATGGAGCCACGGAATGATGCGTCGAACGCGAACACACCACCGTCGGACGCGACGAGCCAATAGCCGTTGTGCGCCGGCGTCGCGACGATCCCGACGACCGGTTGGTTCAGGTGCATCGCGCCCGTGGACCCGTGGAAGCGCGCGTCACCGAACGCGAACACGCCGCCATCCGACGCGACCATGTAGTAGCCCTTGCCGGTCGGCGTCGCGACCGACGCGACGATCGGTGCGCGCAGGGCGACACCGCGCAGGTCGCCGAAAAACTTCGCGTCTCCGCGCGCGACCGCGCGACCGGACGACGTGAAGATCCAGTAGCCGTGCCCGGTCGGCGTGGACGACAGACTGCCGGCGACCTCACCCGGCGCGAGCGCACCCGCGCCGGACAGGTACGGCGCGTCGCCGAACGCGTACACGGCACCCGCCGCGTCGATGATCCAGTAGCCGCGCCCGCTCGGCGTCCCTTCGATGTGCACGACGCGCGACGTCGGCGCGTTGCCCGCGTAGTGCGCGGATCCGAACGCGTACACGTGCCCGGTCGAGTCGACCATCCAGTAGCCACTCGCGGCGGGCGCCGGCGCGTGCGGTTGGACGGCAGGCGACAACTTCGCGCGGCCCATTCCCGCGCGGGTGAGCGGCGCGACGTCGAGGCGATACTGCGTTCCGTTGCTGAGGCCCGCGAAGACCGTGCTCGTTCCTGCGGCCGCCGATCGGCCGTTGCCGAGCGCGAACGACTGCACGCCCGTAGACGTCACGCGGATATGCGAGCCCGCGACACCGGACGCCGTCGCGCCGGTGGCGCTCAGCACGGTCACGACGTAGCCGTAGACATCCGCGCCGCCGTCATCGACCGGCGCCGTCCATGATGCGTTCGCCGCTCCGTTCGCGGCTCCGACCGAGACGTTCGCCGGCGCCTCCGATGCCACGGCGCCGTCAAGGCCGAGTCCCACGACGCCGACGGGAACCAAGCTCTCGCCCGCCGGGCCGATGCCGACCTGACCGTTCGAGTTGTTGCCCCAGCAGTGCAGCGCGTGATCCGTCGTGATGGCACACGCGTGATCTCCCTCGGTCGCGACCGCGGTGACGTGGGTGCTGAGGCCGATGACGTCGACCGGCGAGGCGTAGTCGCCGCCGCTGGTCCCGTTTCCGAGCGTCCCGAAGTCGTCGTCACCCCAGCACTTCGCGGCACCGCCGACCGTCCGCAGACACGCGCTCGATGCCGCCGCGTCGATCGAGGCGACCCCGGAGCTCGCGCCGGGCACCGTCGTCGGAACCAAGTTCGTTCCGCCGGTACCAATGTCATCACCCCAGCACTTCAACGCGCCGCCGGTCGTCACGGCGCAGCCGTAGTAGCCGCCGGCCGCGATCGCCGTGACACCCGACGTGAGTCCCGACACCTGCACCGGCGAGTTGCTCCCGGCCGTGGTCCCGTCGCCGAGATATGGAAAGCCCCAGCACTTCACGGCGCCGTGGTTCGTCAACGCGCACGTGAAGTTGCCGCCCGCTGCGATCTGTTCGACGCCCGACGACAGGCCCGACACCGCAACCGGCGCGTGCCGGTCGACGTTGGTTCCGTCGCCGAGCTGCCCGTCGTGGTTCGAACCCCAGCACTCGACGGCTCCGGCGACGGTGAGCGCGCACGTGTGCGCCACACCCGCCGAGATCTGCTCGACGCCACTGCCGAGACCCGAGACCGGCAGCGGCACCGAGCTCTGCGTCGTGCCGCCGTCGCCGAGACGCCCGTTCGAATCGCTACCCCAGCAGTCGACCGCGCCGGCGTTGGTCAGCGCGCACGTGTGCACGTCGCCCCCGGTGACGGCCGACACCCCGGCTTCGAGCGCCACGACGTCGACCGGCACGTCGCGCTCGATGGTCGTGCCGTCTCCGAGCTGACCACGATTGTTCTGACCCCAGCACTCGAGCGCACCGCTCACGACCGCGCAGGTGTGGTGATAGCCCGCGCCGGTCGCGGTGACCCCGGAACCGAGACCGACGACATCCTTCGCGAGCGGCTCGGTCCACGATCCACCGTCGCCGAGCTGACCATATTCATTGAAGCCCCAGCACTGCAGGGCATCGTCGCTCGTGAGCGCGCACGCGTGGTCGCCGCCGATCGCGAGGCTGGCCACCCCCGCGCCGAGGCCTACGACGGGCATCGGCTGCGTGCTCCGATCGGTGCTCGCACCACCGAGCTGGAGGCCCAAGTCCGCTCCCCAGCACTCGACGCCGCCGCCATGCGTCAGCACGCACGTCTCGCCGTTGCCACCGCCGATCCACGCGATATCGGTGGCGTCGACCTCGTCGATCGTTACCGGAGTATGCCGTTCGGTCTCGGTGCCGTCGCCAAGCTGGCCGTTGTTGTTGCGACCCCAGCACTGCACCGCGTCAGCCGCCGTGACCACGCACACGTGGTCGGAGCCCGCACCGATCATGACGACACCGCTGGCGAGACCGGAGACCGTGGCGGGTGTCCAGTCGTCCGTCGTCGTGCCGTCGCCGAGCTGGCCGTAGTCGTTGAATCCCCAGCACATGACTGCGCCGGCGCTGGTCAGTGCGCACATGCTCGTGTCACCCGCGGCGAGCGCCTGCACACCGGTTCCGAGCGCGGGAATCGCGGTGGCGGTCGATCCCACGTTGTCGCCCCAGCACTCCACGGCACCGGACGTCGTCAACGCACAGGAAAACACGCCGCCGGTCGCGACCGAACGGACGCCGGAACTCGCGCCCACGACATCGACGGGGACCGCCGAGCTCGCGGTCGAGCCGTCGCCGAGCTCGTGGTCGTCGTTGAAGCCCCAGCACTTCACCGCGCCCGCCGTCGTGACGGCGCACGTGTCATAGGCACCCGCACTCACCTGTGCGACACCGCTCGTCAGACCGGATACGTCGGCGGGCACGCTGCGGTCGACCGTGGTGTTGTCGCCGAGCTGACCGAAGTCGTTGAAACCCCAGCACTGCACGCCGCCGGCGCCCGTCACCGCGCAGGTGTGGCCGAGACCGGCGCTCACGGACGAGACGGGCGTGTCGGCAGTCGCGACCTCGGCGGGCGCGACGACGAACGCCGCCGTTCCCACGAGAAGGGCGCTGGCCGCGAGGATTCGCAACGCGCGCATCGAAGAGATATCGGTCGCCGCGACCCGGGAGTTGAGGTCTCTGGTCACACCCGCACTCGGCGGCGCGACGCATCCATACGCGCGACGCGGCGCGCCGCTGGAGCCGGAGAGGAGATTCGAACTCCTGACCTGCTCATTACGAGTGAGCTGCTCTACCGACTGAGCTACCCCGGCAAGGGAGCGGGCAGCTTACCGCGCCGCCTCCCGGGGTCGTTGTCCTGAACACCCCCCACCGGTAGCGTCGCCCGCGGGGTGCGAACCGCGGGTCGCTTTCGAGCGACGCGGTCACGACAGAAGGGTGGGGCACGATGAGGGTCGTTCGAGGACACCGATTCGCGGCGCTTTTGCTTTCGGTCTGTGCGTTGGGGCTGTGCGTGGGTCCGCAGGCGTTCGCGTCGTCGTCGCGGCCAACGGCCAGGCGCGCGTTCACGACGTTCGACGAGTTCCGCGCCGAGCTCGGTCACGCGACCTACGCGCCAGCCGCGCCGCGCGGCCGGGTCGTCGCCTCGGCGACGGCGTTCGCGCAGATGCGCACCTACCTGCAAGCGCTCTACCGCGGCGTCGACGTGCGCCGGTCGTTCGTCACCGACGGCTCGTACTTCGACTGTGTCACGATCGCCAGCCAGCCCTCGGCGCGCGGGCGCGCGATCGCGCCGACGCCCGCGCCCATGCCGGGCGCATCCACCGCTCACTCGAAGCTCTGGACAACCGAGGGAACCGACGCACGGGGTGCAGTGGTCTCCTGCGCGGCCGGCACGGTGCCGATGCAACGCACGACGCTCGACCAGATGGCGCGCTACACGAGCGTGCGCGCGTTCCTGTCGCGCGGCAAGGCCCCCCGCGCCGCCGTCGACGCCAGCACCTACCGCTACGCGCACGCGTTTCAGCTCGTGAAGAACTTCGGCGCGCTGTCGACCATCAGCGTCTGGAACCCGAAGCTGCCTCCGGCCGTCGGTGGCGACGACCACAGCCTGTCGCAGCAGTGGGTCACCGGAGGATCGGGTTCGAACCTGCAAACCGCGGAAGCGGGATGGACGAAAGACCTCGGGTTCTCTCCGAAGAAGCCCATCCTCTTCGTCTACTTCACCGCCGACGGCTACAACCACACCGGCTGTTACAACCTGACCTGCGGCGCGTTCGTGCAGACGGACAACAGCGTCGGTATCGGTGCTCCGGTGAAGCCGTGCTGCAGCACGCCGACCGTCGACGACCACTTCGCTCAGTACTGGTTCCTCACCGGCGGCAGGTGGTGGCTCAACATCAACGACACGTACATCGGCTATTTCCCGACGTCGGTCTACAACGGCGGGCAGATGTCGAAGAACGCGACCGAGGTCGACTTCGGCGGTGAGGTGAACGCCAGCGTCACATCGGCACCGTGGCCGGCGATGGGCAGCGGCAAGTTCGCGAAGGCCGGCGTGCACAAGGCCGCGTACCAGAGCGGGATCGAGTACATCACGCCGAAAGGCCAATACCACGCGACGGCGTTGACCCCGAGCGCGACCTCGACGTGTTACACGATCAAGTACACGCGTGCGGCGGGCGCAACGCCGTCGTTCTTCTATTACGGCGGACCGGGCGGCGCGGAGGGCGTCTGCTAGTTCCCCGCCGCGGGGAGCGACAACAGCAGATACTGAAGCCGCACGAGGCCCTTCTCGTTGATGAGGAACGCCTCACGCGCGGCGCGGCAGGCGTCGAGCGCGACACCGACCGCCCGCGCGTTGACCGCGAGCGGCGCGAGGTCGGCGTTGAGCGGGCTCGCGGGAGACCCGAGCGCGTCGCGGTACACCGACTCGATCGCGGTGACGCCTTCGGTCAGCAGGTCGATGCGCGCGCGCCGCACCTCGCGCTTCTGACGATCCTCGAGCCGGCGTCGTAGCCGCTGCGCGTCTCGGTCGGAGTAGCCGTGCCGCTCCATGTCGGCATCGAACTCCGCGAGCTCCTCGGCGTGCCGGCGCGCGACGGTGTCGACCGCGGCTTCGACCGCCGCGTCGAGCTCGTCGGCCACTCGCGCGACGGTGCCGCCGGTTCCGTCGACCTGTCGCGGCGCGTTCGCGAACGCGGCGCGCAGGTCGCGCAGCGGTCCCGCGAGGTTGCGTGCGCGCGCGAGGTTGCCCCCGGAGAGACGGGCCGCGAGGTGCGCGTCGTCGGCACTGCAGCCGTCGTCGACGAGCGCGGCCTCGAGCGCACCGAGCGCCACCGGTTCGAGGTCGACGCGCTGGCAGCGCGACCGCACGGTCGGGATCAGGTCGTCGGGCGCGCCGGTCACGAGCACGACGACCGTGCGCGGCGGCGGCTCTTCGAGCGTCTTCAGCAGCGCGTTCGCGGATTCGTTCTGGTTGCCCTTGAGACGCTCGGCCTCGAACAGCACGAGCACCTTGCGGTCCGCCTCGATCGGGGCGCGGCTCGCTTCGGGGAGGATCCGTTCGCGCACGTCCTTGTCGACGAGGTACGAGAACCCGCCGGGTTCGAACTCGACGACGTCGGGGTGCAGGCCGCGCAGCACGAGGCCGCGGATGCGTTCGTCGCCGTCGGGAGCGACGAGCTCGGCCGCGAAGCTGCGGGCCGCGACCTCGACGCCCGATCCCGGCGGTCCGACCAGGAGGTACGCGTGGCCCGGCCGCTGCGCGGCGCGCTCGAGCGCCTCGATCGCGTGCTCCTGGCCGACCAACCCGGTCCACATCGCCACGGCCGGACACTAGGCGGGGGCTCCGACGACGCGGATGCGCCGCGCCTCGCTCCAGCAGGGAACGGACGCGTACATCCGCGACCCGAACCGATCAGATCGAACGGGACCCCGGCAGGTGCGGGGCGACGGCCGACCAGACGAGCTCGGCGACCGCGGGCGGTTCCGCGGAACCGTCGACGACGATCCAGCCGCGCGCCGCCGCGAGATCGCGGTACGCGGCCCGCACGACGGAGTGGAACTCGTCGCCGGCGCGCTCGAGCCGGTCGCGCGCGTCCGGCCGCCGGGCTCGCGCAACCGCGTCGGGCACGTCGAGCACGATCACGACGTCGGGCCGCGCGTCGCGCACGACCAACGCGTCGATCGCGTCGACGACGTCGACGCCGATCCCGCGTCCGACTCCTTGGTAGGCGAGCGTCGACGGCGAGAACCGATCGCACACGACCACCGCGCCGCGCGCCAAGGCCGGCGCGACGACCTCGGCGACGTGTTGCGCGCGGTCGGCCGCCATCATGAGCAGCTCGGCGTGCGCATCGAGCGGCGTGTCGTCGTCGAGCAACGCGGCACGCAACGCGGCACCGCGCGGCGTCCCGCCGGGTTCGAACGTCTCGACCACTTCGAAGCCCGACGCGAGCACACGCGCCGCGAGCAGCCGTGCCTGGGTGCTCTTGCCGCTGCCCTCGCCGCCTTCGAGCACGATGAACGCGCCGCGCGCGCTGCCACCCGGTGTCATGCCGACGCGGCGCCCCGCGCGGCCGTGGCCGTCGAACGGCGCATGATCGAGCGCGCCGCCAGGCCCGACAGCAGCGTGATCGCGCCGCCGAGCCACAGCGCGAGGCGAACGCCGGGAAGGTCGACGTGCAGTCCCGCGAAGTGCAGTCGGCCGTGGTTGACGTGTTTGGCCAACGCGCCGAGCACGTTCGCCATGAACGGCGACAGTGTGAGCGCGAGCAGCAGGCACACGCGCACGATCGTGTACAGCGTCGCGAAGATGCGACCCCGCATCTCGTCCGCCACGTTCTCCTGCAACACGGTGAATCCGGTCACGTAACCGGTGCCGGCCGACGCGCCGATCAGCGCGCCGACGAACATCGCGGGCGCGAGCGACGCGAACGACGCCGCCGCGATGATCGACCCTCCGCACACGACGATCGCGACCCAGAACACCGAGGCGCGCGGTAATCGCTTCTGCAGCCACAACAACGTCAGCACGCCGATCGCGGCACCGACACCGAGCGCGACGATCAACAGACCGAAGCTCGAGGCGCCGCCTCCGAGCACGTCGGTGCTCAGCAGCGGCCCCAGCGGGATGACCGATCCCCCGCCGAGCAGCCCACCGGCAAGACCGATCATGACGCCGCGCACCATCGGGTCGCTGCGGATGAACCGCATGCCGTCGACGATGTCGCGATACGTCGCGCCCCAATCGATGCGCTTCGGCGATCCTCGCTCGGCCTCGGGAAGGTCGAGGTGGCTGATGAGCCAAGCCGAGAGCAGGAACGTCCCACCGTCGGCCCAGATCGCGAGCGACGTCTGGTTCGTGTGGAACGCGTGCAACGCGCCGAAGCCGCCGAGCCACTTCGAGATCCCGGCCAGGCCCGCGTACAGCCCGGCGCCGAGCGGAAACGTCGCGTACGCGGCGACCAAACCGAGCGAGTTCGCCGACGCGAGCTGCTCGGGCGCGACGAGGTTCGGCACCGATGCGTCCTTCGCGGGGCTCCACATCAGCGTGAGGATCTCGACGAAGAACGAGATCAGCACGAGCTCGAAGAGGTTGTGGAAGAACGGCAGCAACGCGAGCAGGCCGGCGCGGCCGATGTCGCACGTCACCATCACCTTGCGCCGGT
This sequence comes from Acidimicrobiia bacterium, assembly GCA_036271555.1. NCBI lineage: Bacteria > Bacillati > Actinomycetota > Acidimicrobiia > Acidimicrobiia bacterium. The sequence continues at coordinate 105,332 of DATBAK010000019.1, read as the reverse complement.
CCCAGCGGTCGATCAGCGCGCCGCCGACGGGCGCGAGCACGAAGCCGGGCAGCATGCGGGCGATCATCACCAGCGCGATCGCGGTGCCCTTGTTCTTGGAGACCTCGCCGGCCAGGAAGAGGATCGCGACGAGCCCGGTCCAGTCGCCGAGGCTCGACGAGAACTGCGCGACGAACAGCCGGAAGAACCGCCCGCGTAGGACGCCGAAGGTCGACGATTTGATCGCCTGCTCGTCGGGGCGCGGCCCGAGAAACGGCGCCTGGTCGCTCACTGCGGTCAGGCTAGATGGCGGGTACCGCTCGCTCCGCGCTCCCGGTCACTCCGCGCCGCTGCTCGGCTGGGTCACGCGCAGCGCCGGCTCCGAGCTCGACTCGGATTCCGCCTTCGTCGCCTTCTTGGCCTTGGTGACCTTCTTCGCCTTCGTCGCCTTCTTCGCGGCCTTCTTCTTCGCGGGTGCCTTCTTCTTGGCCGGCGCCTTCTTCGCCCGCTTCGACGGACCCGCGGCGGCCCGGGCCCGCAGCAACGCGATCGCATCGGGGAGCGTCACCGATTCGGGGTCGGTGCCGCGCGGCACCGTCGCGTTGGTCGTGCCGTCGGTGACGTACGGACCGAAGCGGCCGTCGAGCACCTTGATCGTCGCACCGGTGTCGGGTGACTCGCCGAGCTCCGCGATCGGCGGCTTCGGCGCGGCGCGCCCGCGTGTCTTCGGCGTTGCCAGCAGCGCGAGCGCGTCGGGCAATGCGATCGTGAGCAGCTTGTCCTCGGCGTCGAGGCTGCGCGTCTCCGCGCCCTTCTTGATGTACGGCCCGTAGCGACCGTTCAACGCGACGATCTCCTCGCCGTCCTCGGCGGTGCCGACGACGCGCGGCAGCGAGAGCAGGCGCAGTGCGTCGTCGAGCGTGACCGTCTCCGGCTGCATGGTCTTGAAGAGCGACGCGCGTCGCGGCTTGGGCGCGTTCTTCGCCGCGTTCGGATCGGTCTCACCGAGCTGCACGTACGGGCCGAACCGGCCGTTCAACACGAACACCGGGAGCCCGCTGTCGGGATCGTCGCCCAGCGCCTGCGGTCCTTCGGCCTGCCGGCGCGCGAGCTCGACCGCGAGGTCGAGCGAGAGCTCGTCGGGCGCGAGATCGGGAGGGATCGAGCCGCGCGCGCCGTCTTCGCCGATCTGCACGTACGGCCCGTAGCGACCGACGCGCACGACGACCTCGTTGCCGTCGTCGTCGACGCCGAGCGGGATCGTGCTGATGAGACGGGGGTCGATGGTCGCGAGGTTCTCGTCGCCGACGAGCTCGCGCAGACCGGCCTGGCCGTTCCCGAAGTAGAAGGAGTGGAGCCACTTCTCGGCTTCGCCCTCGCCGCGCGCGATCACGTCGAGCGCTTCTTCCATCGCGGCGGTGAAGCCATAGTCGACGAGGTGACCGAAGTGGTCCTCGAGCAGCCGGACGACGGCGAACGCCATCCACGCGGGGACGAGCGCGTTGCCCTTCTTCCACACGTAGTCGCGCGCCTGGACCGTCTGGATCACCGACGCGTACGTCGACGGCCGACCGATCCCGCGCTCCTCGAGCTCTTTGACGAGGCTCGCTTCGGTGTAACGGGCGGGCGGCTTCGTCTCGTGCTGCAGCGCGCGCAGGTCCTCGAGCGCGGCCTGCTCGCCCTCGACGACCGCGGGCAGCCGGCTCTCGCCCTCCGAAGTCTCTTCGTCGTCGACGTCCTCGACGTAGGCGCGGCGGAAGCCGAGGAACTCGTACGTCTTGCCGGTCGCGCGGAGCACCGCGCGCTCGTCGGCACTGGAGCGCGCACCGATGCGCAGCACGACACGCAGCGCGCGCGCATCGGCCATCTGGCTCGCGATGGTGCGGATCCAGATCAACTCGTAGAGGCCGCGCTCGTCGGCGTCGAGCTCGGAGCGCACCGCCTCGGGCGGGCGGATGTCTTCACCCGCGGGACGGATCGCCTCGTGCGCCTCCTGCGCGTTCTTCACCTTCGTGCGATACGTGCGCGCCTGGGCCGGCAGGTAGTCCTGACCGAAGCGCTCGACGATCTGGCGCCGGGCCGCGCCGAGCGCCTGCTCCGACAGGTTCGTGCTGTCGGTCCGCATATAGGTGATGAAACCGCGCTCGTAGAGACGCTGCGCGACGGCCATCGTCTTCGCGGAGCCGTACCGCAGCTTCCGGCCGGCCTCCTGCTGCAACGTCGAAGTGGTGAACGGCGGCTTCGGCTTCTCGGTCATCTTCGACGACTCGACCGACTCGACCTTGTACGTCGATTCGCGCAACCGCCCCGCGAGCGCGTCGGCACCCGCCGCGTCGAGCACGAGCACGTGCTTGCCGTCGGCGATACGGCCGGTCGCGGAATCGAAGTCGTTGCCGCTCGCGAGCTTCACGTCGTCGAGCTCGACCAGCGCGGCCGGGAAGCTGGTGTCGCGCGCGTTCAGCGTCGCGACGAGATCGGACCACTGTCCGCTGCGGAACGCCATGCGCGCGCGTTCGCGCTCGACGACGAGCCGCACCGCGACGCTCTGCACGCGGCCCGCGGAGCGCGCACCACGTCCGATCTTGCGCCAGAGCACCGGCGAGACCTCGTAGCCGACGAGACGGTCGAGCACGCGCCGACCTTCTTGCGCCTCGACCAGCTTCATGTCGAGATCGCGCGGCGCGTCGAGCGCGGCCCGGATCGCTTGCTGCGTGATCTCGTGGAAGACCATGCGCTTCACGGGCACCTTGGGCTTGAGCACCTCGAGCACGTGCCACGCGATCGCTTCGCCCTCGCGATCCTCGTCCGTCGCGAGGATGAGCTCGTCGGCGTCCTTCAACGCGCGCTTCAGATCGGTCACGACCTTCTGCTTGCCGTCGGAGACGACGTACTCGGGAGCGAAGTGATTGTCGACGTCGATGGCGAGTCCCGAGCGCGGCAGGTCGCGGATGTGGCCGACACTGGCCTTCACGTCGTACCCCGCGCCGAGGAAGCCCGCGATCGTCTTGCCCTTGGCGGGCGACTCCACGATGACGAGCGACTTGGCCACGGCGTTCCTCTCTCGAGCGGTCGGGGGACCGGCCCGTACCCCCAGGAGCGTGCATCGGCGGCGCGACCACACTCTCGGCCACCGGGCCCTGGACCGTAGCCATCGCGAGGGCCCAACGTCGTCACCGGCCGGTCAGCGGGCTCCTGACCACCGTCCGCAGCCGGCGCGCCCGGGGATTCTCACCCTGTGCCGGTTAGGGTTCCGCCGGTGAGCTTCTTCGACCCGAAGCACCTCATCGACACGTTCGGGCTGGCCGGGCTGTTGGTGGTGATCTTCATCGAGTCGGGGATCTTCCCGGCCCCACTGCCCGGCGACTCGCTCCTCTTCACGGCCGGGATCTTCGCGGCCGATCACCACAAGTACCACATGCACATCGTCCCGATCGCGCTCGGTGCGCTGATCGTCGCGATCGCCGGCACGCAGATCGGCTACGAGATCGGCGAGCGGTTCGGCACCAAGCTCTTCAAGCCCGACGCCCGCTTCTTCAAGACCGAGTACGAGGTCCGCGCCCACGAGCTCGTGGAGCAACAGGGGCCGAAGGCCGTGATCCTCGCCCGGTTCATCCCGATCGTGCGCACGGTCGCGCCGATCCTCGTCGGCATGAGCGAGATGCGCCGGCGCGTGTTCTTCGCCTTCAACGTGCTCGGCGCGGCGATCTGGGCGGTCGGCATCAGCCTCGCCGGCTTCTATCTCGGCAAGCACATCAAGAACGTCGACCACTATCTCCTGCCGATCGTGCTCCTGATCATCGTGCTCTCGCTGATCGCACCCGCGCTCGAGATCCGCAAGCAGCGGCGGGCGCGGGCCCTCACCGAGGAACCCGCGCCCTGAGTTTTCTGGTCGGGCTCGCAAGCTTCGCCCTCCTCGACGCCTCAGCCGACAAGTCGGGCGGGCCGCAAAGCGACCCGCCCGTTCTTGCGAAAGCGATTGCTCGACGGGCCTAGTTGCCGGCGACGGGGACCGTGGCGCCGACCTTCGCCGCGGGCGGCTCGGCGGACAGACCGGCACCGGAGCGCTTCGAGAACAGGATCGCGACGACGAGCACGACGAGCGAGATCCCCGCGATGCTGAAGCGGGCGCCGCTGTTGTCCCGGAGGTTGATGACCGCCGGGAGGATCAACAGCGACACCAGGTTCATCACCTTGATGAGCGGGTTCAGCGCGGGGCCCGCGGTGTCCTTGAACGGGTCACCGATCGTGTCGCCGATGACCGCGGCGCGGTACGCGTCGGAGCCCTTGCCGCCGTGGTTGCCGTCCTCGATGTACTTCTTCGCGTTGTCCCACGCGCCACCCGCGTTGGACAGGAAGTTGGCCATGAGCTGACCGGTGAGGATGGCCGCCGCGAGGAACGCGCCGAGCGCGAAGTAGTTGATGCCGAACCCGATGATCACCGGCGTGAGCACCGCGAGCAGCGCGGGCGTTGCGAGCTCGCGCAGCGAGGCCGCGGTGCAGATGTCGATGACCGGGCCGTAGTCGGGCTCCTTCTCGCCGCTCATGATCTTGCCGTCGGCGAACTGGCTCCGAACCTCCTGCACGACCACGTTCGCGGTCCGGCCGACGGCGCGGATTGCGAGCGAGGAGAAGAGGAACGCGACCGAGCCGCCGATCAGCAGACCGATGAAGGTCTTCGGATCGGCGACGTTGATCGCGGTGAGCCGGTTGCGGAAGAGATCGTCGCCCTTCAGGTTCAGGTTGAGCTGACTCGAGATCGTCTCGATGAACGACGAGAACAGCGCGACCGCGGCGATGACCGCGGAGCCGATCGCGAAGCCCTTGGTGACGGCCTTCGTCGTGTTGCCGACGGCATCGAGGCTCACCATGATCCGCGCGGGCTCGCCTTCGAACTCACCCGACATCTCGGCGATGCCGGCCGCGTTGTCGGCGACCGGACCGAACGTGTCCTCCGACACCACCACACCGGTCGTCGCCAGCATGCCCATGCCCGTGAGCGCAACGAGGTACAGCGAGAACTGGAGGTCGCCGCCGCCGAGCGCGATCGCTACTGCGAGCGCACCCGCGATGGCGATGATCGCCCACACCGACGATTCGAGACCGCTCGCGATGCCCGCGAGCGTCGCGGTGGCCGGGCCGCCGGTCGCCGCCGACTCCGCGATCTCGCGCACCGGCTTGTTCTCGGTCGACGTGAAGTACTCCGTGATTCGGGACGCGACCTGCGCGAGCACCAGACCACCGACCACCGCGCCGAACATGCGCCAGCCGATGCCCGAGATCGTGCCGTGCGGATTGCCGACGTACACGAGCGCGAGCACCAGCGTGCCGATGATCGTCAGGATGCCGGCGGTGAGGAAGCCGCGGTTGATCGGCGCCATCGCCGACTTGTCCTCGTCGGTCGCGCGCACGGCGAACACACCGACGATCGACGCGAGCACGCCGAGCGCACGCGCGGCGAGCGGGAAGATCGCACCGATCGCCCAGAGCTCGGGGCGGTGCGGGAAGATCGCCTTGAACGCGGGGACGCCGAGGATCATCGACGCGACCAGCGTCACCTCGTAGCTCTCGAAGAGGTCGGCCGCCATGCCCGCGCAGTCGCCGACGTTGTCGCCCACGTTGTCGGCGATCGTCGCGGGGTTGCGGGGGTCGTCCTCGGGGATTCCGGCCTCGACCTTGCCGACGAGGTCGGCGCCGACGTCGGCCGCCTTCGTGAAGATGCCGCCGCCGACGCGCAGGAAGAGCGCGAGGAGCGAGCCGCCGAAGCCGAAGCCGATCAGGATCGCGGAGCTGGTGTTCTGGAACAGCATGATGATGATCGACGCGCCGAACAGACCGAGGCCGACGGTGAACATGCCCGCGACCGCGCCGGTGCGGAACGCGACCTGCAGCGCGCGCGGCATCGACCCGCTCTTCGCCGCGGCCGCGGTGCGCACGTTGCCGCGTACCGCAAGGCTCATGCCGATGAAGCCGGTGAGGCCCGACATCGCGCAACCGGCGACGAACGCGATCGTTCGGAACGCACCCGACGCCGCGAAGCTCAGCGCGACGTGGTCGCCGTTCTTCACCTTCGTCGACGTGGCGAACACGATGATCGCGAGCGGGATCAGGATCACGCCGATCGTGCGGAACTGGCGCTTCAGGTAGGCCATCGCGCCTTCCTGGATCGATTTCGCGATCGCCTTCATCGTCGGCGTGCCCTCGTCCTCTGCGAGCACTCCGCGCATGAGGAAGAGGCCGGTCACCACCGCGAGGAGCGCGGTCACGACCGAGCCGATCATGATCAGCCATTCACCGCCGTGGAGGCTGAAGGTCTGATAGCCGCCTTCGGCTCCCAATACGTGGGTCATCGTTGTGCCTTTCTCCGACGCCGCCCCTCGCGGTGTCGTTCGTGTGGCTAAGCGGACTTCTGGACGTAGACCTGTCTCGCAACCGTGCTGCCGAGCGTCTGATCAACACCGTCGACCTGCAGCACCAACGGGCCGTCGAACGCCTGCTTCTCCTTGACCTCGACGTGCACGCCCGGGCGCAGTCCGAGCGACTCGAGGAAGGCGATGATCTCGGGATCGGTCGAGCCGGAGATCGCGACGACTGCCGCGTCGCCGGGCTCGAGCGTGTAGAGCGCGGGCATGTCGGGCAGCACGCCCGCCTCGTGCTCGGGGATCGGAAAGCCGTGCGGACACGTGGCCGGCCGGCCGAGCGCGACGAACAGGCGATCCTCCACCTCTTGCGGGAGGTCGTGCTCGAACGATTGGGCGAGACGATCGGCTTCGTTCCACGCGTAGCCGAGCGTGTCGGCGAGGAAGCGCTCCACGATGCGGTGCCGCCGGATCGCCTCGACCGCGGCACGCGACCCGGGACCGGTGAGGGCCACGCCCCGGTACGGCGTGTGGTCGACGAGGTGGCGGTCGGCGAGACGCTTCACGGTCGCGGTCACGGTGCCGGGGCTGATGCCCAGCTTGTCGGCGAGCGCGCCGGTGTGGGCCTCCCCGTGCTCGTCGGCGAGCCGGTAGATGGCTTTCAGCGCTTCGCGCTCCGATTTCGAGAGCTTGAGGTCCAGGGCTTTGATGCCCCGGACTTTAGATTTTGGTCAGACAAAACGTCAAGCCGGAGCGCGGTGCCGCTCGGCCGCCGTCACAGCAGTTCGAACCAGGGGTTCAGGATCGCGAGATAGCCGCGGTGCTCGCCGACGCGGCCGGCGGCGGTCACCTTGCGACCGAGGTCGAGGCCCGCGACCGTCCGGCGACCGAGGAAGACGAGCACGAGGCCGCCGGTGTCGTCGACGACCACGGCCTCCAACGACGCGACGTTCGCCCACGGCTGCACGCGCAGCGACCGGACCTTCCCGCTGATCGTGCAGACGTCGCGCCACCGGACGTCGCCGATCGGCTTGTGCGCCGGCGAGACGACCGCGCCCTCGCCCTCCGCGCTCGGTCCGATCACGCCTTCTCGTGCGCGTGCTTCGGCGCGCGGGGCTGGAACACGAACGGCACCGTCGTCACGTTCGCATGCGGCAGCTTGCTCACGACCTCCGCGATCTCGTTCGCGGTGTTGTCGTGCAGGAAGCGGTGCCAGAAGCGCGTGTACACGCGGTGCGGCAACAGCACCGTGACCTCGGTGGTGCCGTCGAGCTCCGCGGCGACGACCTCGAGCGCCGCTCGATCGACGCGCCGGTCGGGACAGTCGACGATCTCGATCGGCACGCGCGACAGACCGAGCCGTCGCCACCGGTCCGCGAGCAGATGCGCGGCGTTGCGGTCGACCGCGATGTGCACGGCGCGCATCTCGTCGGGCATCAACGCGCGCGCGTACTGAATGGCAGGCGCGGTGCTGGTGTCGAGACGGTTCACGAAGACGAGCACGACGTGACGGCGCAGGATCGGCGCGGTGATCGAGCTCTCCGCGTCTTCCTCGAGCTGGTCCTCCTCGAGCTGGTATTGCTTGTTGAGTCGAACGAGCCCGGCGACCATGAGCGGGATCAACAGGATGATGAACCAGGCCCCGCTCTTGAACTTCGTCAGGATGACGATCACATCGACGACGAGCGACAGGAACGCGCCGATGCCGTTGATGGCGAGTCCGCGTCGCCAGCTCGGTTCGCGCTGCGTCCAGTGGTGCTTCGCCATGCCGGCCTGCGAGAGCGTGAACGACGTGAACACGCCGATCGCGTAGAGCGGGATGAGCCGGTCGACTCTTGCACCGGTGACGATCACGAGCACCGCCGCCGCGACGGCGAGGGCGATGATCCCGTTCGAGAACACGAGGCGGTGCCCGCGCTTGGTGAGCTGGCGGGGCATGAAGTTGTCGCCGGCGTGGAACGACGCCAGCCTCGGGAAGTCGGCGAAGCTCGTGTTGGCCGCGAGCACGAGGATGAGCATCGTGCCGCCCTGAAGTGCATAGAAGAGGACGTTCCCGAGCGCGCCGCCGCCGAACACGACCTTGCCGATCTGCGAGATCACCGTCGGAGTCCCGCTCTCGTAGGGCACCGCGTGCGTGCGGGTCGAGAGGATCGACAGCCCGAGGAAGAGCACCGCGAGCACGCCGCCCATGATCATCAGCGTCTTGCGGGCGTTGAGCCACTCGGGCTTGCGGAACGCGGTCACGCCGTTCGAGATCGCTTCCACACCCGTCACCGCCGCGCCACCGGACGCGAACGCGCGCAGCATCGCGAAGAGCGACAAGCCGTACAACGCACCGGATCCGGCCGACCCGATCTTGATCATGCCCTTCTTGTTCAGCGCCTGCGCGTGGAGGTGACCGCCGCCCATCTTCGTGAGCCCGACCGCGAGGAGCACGCCCATGATCGCGATGAAGAAATAGGTGGGAACGGCGAACAACTTGCCCGACTCGCGCACGCCCTTCAGGTTGGTGATCGCGATGAGCGCGATGAAGGCGACCGAGATCTCGACTCGATACGGAGCGAACGACGACACGGCCGACGCGAGCGCCGCAGTCCCCGCCGCAACCGATACGGCAACGGTGAGGATGTAATCGGTGAGCAGCGCGACGCCGGCGACCTGCGCGGGGAGCAGGCCGAAGTTGTCACGCGTCACCATGTACGCGCCGCCGGCCGTCGGATACGCCTTGATCGTCTCGCGGTAGGAGAGGATCAGGAAGCCGAGCACGACGAGCAGTGCGGCCGTGATCGGCACCACGAGCAAGAACGCGGCAAGACCCACGTAGGGCAGGAGGTGGGCGAGGATCTCCTCGGTCGCGTATGCCGAGCTGGAGATGCAGTCGGACGAGAAGACCGCGAGCGCGGTCGGGATGCCCAACCGCTCGTTCTCCAGCTCCTCGGTGTGCAGCGGAGGCCCGAGCAGCTTGTTCTTCAGCCGGTACTTGAGCGACTCACCGAGTTGGATGTCGGGAGTCGCCGGGAGCGGCAGCGGCCGCACCGTTTCGCCAGCGGCACGAACGGGCTCTTCGGGCGCGGTTTGCACGCCGCACAGTCAAGCACGGCGCCGGATCGGGTCTTCGAGCGCGCCAGGATTACCATGCGACGACCGCTGAGCTGCCGGCGGTCACTTTTTGCTGAGCGGGAGTAACCAAAGTTGCACGTCGTGGTCGTCGGATGCGGCCGGGTCGGGAGCGAGCTGGCCGGCGCCCTCGAGCTCGGGGGCCACACGGTCGCGATCGTCGACAAGCGTAAGGAAGCCTTCAGGCGCCTTCCGCCGTCGTTCTCCGGCAAGATGATCGTCGGATTCGGCTTCGACCGCGACACGTTGCTCGAAGCGCAGATCGACCAGGCGGGCGCGCTCGCGGCGGTGACGAGCGGCGACAACTCCAACATCATGACGGCGCGCGTCGGCCGCGAGACCTTCGAGATCGAGCGCGTCGTCGCCCGCATCTACGACCCCCGCCGCGCCGCGATCTACCAACGCCTCGGCATCCCGACCGTGGCGACGGTCGCATGGACGACCGATCAGGTTCTGCGGCGGCTGCTCCCCGGCGAGCACGCGGCGAGCTGGACCGACTCGACCGGCGGGATCGCACTCATCGAGCGCGACCTTCCGCCCGCGTGGGCCGGCCGCCCGCTCAGTCAGCTCGAGGAGCGCGGCCGCAGCAAGCTCGTGTCCGTGACGCGACTCGGGACCGCGCGCATCTTCGACTCCGATCTCGTCGGGCAGGAGGGCGACATCCTCCATCTCATGGTCGCGACCGGCTCGCTCGGTGAGCTCCAGGAACGGCTCGACGCGCAGCCCGAGACGGGAGGGCTTCACTGATGCGCGTCGCGATCGCGGGGGCCGGGAACGTCGGTTGGTACATCGCGCGCGAGCTCGTGGCGAACGGTCACGAGGTGCTGTTGCTCGAGAAGGTGCCCGAGGTCGCGTCGCGACTCGACAAGGTTCCGGGCATCGACGTGCGCGTCGCCGACGCGTGCGAGGTGAACTCGCTGCGCGAGGCGAAGGTCGACACGTGCGACGTCATGGTCGCGGCGACGGGTGACGACGAGGACAACCTCGTCGTCTCGCTGCTGTCGAAGCAGGAGTTCGCGGTGCCGCGCGTCATCGCGCGCGTGAACCACCCGAAGAACCACTGGCTGTTCAACGAGTCGTGGGGCGTCGACCTGTCGGTGTCGACGCCGCACCTCATCACCGCGCTCGTCGACGAAGCCGTGAGCGTCGGTCGGCTCGTGCGGTTGTTCCAGCTCGAAGGCGGCGAGGTCCGGCTGGTCGAGGTGACGCTCGCCGAGGACACGCCGGTCAACGCGCAACCGATTCGCGATCTCCAGGTACCGCGCGACGCGACGCTCGTCGCCGTCGTGCGCGACGACCACGTGCTCTTCGCGCGCGGCGACACCGTGCTCTATCCCGGCGACGAGGTGCTCGCGCTGGTCACCACCGACTCCGAGGAATCGGTGCGCCAGCTGCTCACCGGTCACTGAGTTTTCCGGCCGCGCTCGCTGCGCTCGCCGGTGCCGACGCCTCGGTGCGCGCGGCCGGCGGTCGGCGAAGCGAGGCGCCCGTTCCTGCGGGAACTCGATCTCTCATCTGAACGAGGTGCCGCGACGCGGCGCACGCGACGTGGCATCCTTCCCCGTCGATGCGCACCCTCCGGCGTTCTCGTCGCGCTTCCGTCGCGCTCGTCTGCGCGGCGACACTCCTCGCGTCGTGTCACGGTTCGAGCAAGCACGCGAGCCCGACCACCGGCGCGCCGACGACCGACAAGCAGGGCAAGGTCACGGTCTCGCTCGCGCTGCGACTCGGACGGGTCAGCGTGCAAGCGGTCGGACCGGTACACGCCTACACGAAGCCGCAGCAGCAGGTCATCCTCGGGCTCGTCAACCGCTACGTCGCGAACGCGATCACGAGCCCGCTCGTCACCGGCCACGCCGCGGGTCCGTTGCTCGCGTCGTTCTCGCCGACGCTCGCCGGTCGGGTCGGACCGAAGGGCCGTGATCGCGGCGCGCTCAGCGACGTCGGCATCCCGAAGCTCACGAGCGTCACGAAGACGGTGAAGCAACCGCTCAATCTCGTCGTGCTCCAGCAGAACGGCACGGTGCTCATGGTCGGGGCGCAGTTCGCACTCACCGTGCAGGGCGCGACCGACGACGGGCAGCTCTCCGTGGCGCGCGCCGGGAACTTCATCTTGGAGCCCGACGCCAAGCGGCACTGGCACATCACCGGCTACACGATCGTCGTCCGCCGGAACCTCGGCAGCACGACGACCACCACGAAGGCCACGACCACGACGGCGGCACGATGAAGACGAAGCAGCGTCGGCACTGGGCGGTCCGCGTCGCGCGCGCCGCGGGTATCGGCGCCGCGACGGTGATGCTGGCGTGCACCGGCTTGGTCGCGCTGTGGCTGCACGGTGTGCGCCTACCGCTCGCGGCGGGCAAGCCGCTGATCAAGGTGCAGAAGTTCGCCTCGGCGAGCTACCAGGGCGAGCCGAGTGGCGTGGTGTTCATCCTGCTCATCGGGAGCGACCTGCGACCGGGCGTCGGCGGCTCGCGCGGTGACGCGCTGCACGTGCTCGCGGTGAACACGACGCTCAAGAAGGGCACGATCGTCAACATCCCGCGCGACACGTGCTCCGACATCCCGAACCACGGCACGACGAAGATCAACGCCGCGAACGCGTACGGCGGACCGGCGTTGCAGGCCGAGGTCATCAACCAGATGCTCGGCATCCACCTCACGTACTCGGTGCTCGTCGACTTCGCAGGGTTCGGCGCGCTCGTCAACGGCGTCGGCGGTCTGAACATCGTCCCGGCGACGACCATGAACGACCACGACTCGGGCGCCTACTTCACCGGTGGCGTTCCGTATCACGTCGACGGCGGCGGCGCGCTCGCCTACTCCCGCGACCGTCACGACTTCGCGCGCGGCGACATCGAGCGCACCGCCAACCAGGCGACGCTCGTCCTCGACGCGATGGCGCAGCTCCGCGCCCGCGCCGCCACTCCCGCCGGCGCGTTCCATCTGCTCGCGATGCTCGGTCAGAACGCGACCCTCACGGGCATCGGCCTCTCCGACCTCTACCGGCTGGGCCGGCTCGCGCAGTCGGTCAGCCCCGCGAACATCCGGAACTTCACGATCCCGGTCGGCGGCGGCGGGTGCCTGCCGCTGTTGGCAGGAGCGTCGTCCGCGTTCCAGGATTTCGCCGATGACGGCGTGCTCGAATCCCACTGACGCCGATCCGTTCGCGACGCTCGCGGCACTCGGGGCCGAACCGGAGCGGGCCGGACGGCTCGTGGCGAGCGAGACCATTCCGGCGCGCGCGGCCCGATTCGCCGACCTCGAACGTCCCCTTCCGGCCGAGCTGACCGAGCGCCTCGCGGCACGCGGCATCGAACGGCTCTGGACGCACCAGGCCGCCGCCGTCGACGCGTTGCGCGCCGGCACCGACGTCGTGCTTGCGACCGGCACCGCGTCGGGCAAGTCGCTCTGCTACCAGCTGCCGATCATCGAGCGCGTCCTCGACGGCACGAAGGACACCGCGCTGCTCGTCTTCCCGACCAAGGCGCTCGCGCAGGATCAGCTCCGCGCGCTGCGCTCGTGGCTCGTGCCGGGGTTGAAGGCCGTGAGCTACGACGGCGACACGCCGACCGACGACCGCGCCTGGGCGCGTCGCAACGCCAACGTCGTCCTCACGAACCCCGAGATGCTGCACATGGGCATCCTGCCGTCGCACCCGCGGTGGGCCACGTTCCTCATGCGGTTGCGCTATGTCGTGATCGACGAGCTGCACACGTTGCGCGGCATCTTCGGCAGTCACGTCGCGCACTTGTTGCGTCGGTTGCAGCGCGTCTGCGCGCACTACGACTCGCGACCGACGTTCTGCTTCGCGAGCGCGACCATCGGCAACCCCGCGGAGCTCGCGAGCGCACTGTGCGGCCGGCCCGTCGCGCTCGTCGACGACGACGGCGCGCCGCGATCCGAACGCGTCGTCGCGTGTTGGCAGCGTCCGTTGCTCGACGAGCACTCCGGCGCGCGCGCCTCCGCGAACATCGAGACCGCGTCGCTCCTCGCCGCGTTCGTGCGCGATGGCTCGCAGACGCTCGCATTCACTCGCAGCCGGCGGGGTGCGGAGCTGGTCGCGCAGTACGCCCGCCGCGAGCTCGCGCAGACCGCGCCCGAGCTTGCCGATCGGGTCGCGGCCTATCGCTCGGGCTACCGACCCGACGAGCGCCGGACGCTCGAACGTGACCTTACGAGCGGACGCCTCGTCGGTGTCGCTGCGACCACCGCGCTCGAGCTCGGGATCGACGTCGGCGGGCTCGACGCGGTCGTGTTGAACGGCTTTCCCGGCACGCTCGCGTCGCTCTGGCAGCAGGCCGGCCGGGCCGGGCGCACCGGCCGGCGCTCGGCCGCGGTCCTCGTAGCGGGCGACGATCAGCTCGACCAGTGGTACCTCGCGCATCCGGACGAGCTGACCCGGCGGCGCCCCGAGCAAGCGGTCGTCAATCCCGACAACCCGTTCGTTCTGCGCGCACAGGTCGCGTGCGCGGCGCACGAGCTGCCGCTCGAACGCGCCGACGAGCAATGGTTCGGCGAAGGCCTCGACGATGTCGTGCGCGAGCTCGTGCGCGACGACGAGCTGCGACCGCGCGGCGACAAGATGTTCTGGTCGGGTCTCGACCGCCCCGCGGCGCGCGTCGGGCTGCGTACCGGTAGTGGCGTCGAGTACGAGCTCGTCGACGAGGAGGACGAGCGAGGCGTGGGTACGGTCGACGGCGCGCGCGTGTTCACCGTCGCGCATCCGGGCGCGCTCTATCTCCACCAAGGCCGGCAGTACCGCGTCGCGCGCCTCGACCAGGTGAACCACGTCGCGTGGCTCGAGCACTCCGAGCGCGACGAGTACACGCAACCGCGCGTCGACACCGACATCGCGATCGCCGCGATCGACGAGCGCGCGCCGGCCGGTCCGGGCACCGTGCACCTCGGCGCGGTCGAGGTCACGAACCTCGTGCACGCGTACCAGCGACTGCAGATCTCGACCCGCCAGCTCATCGAGGTATGCGATCTCGACCTGCCGCCCCGCACCCTCACGACCCGCGCGTGCTGGTGGACGGTGCCGCTCGACTCGCTCCTCGACGCCGGCCTCGAGCCCGCGCCGGTGCTCGGCACCGTGCACGCGGCCGAGCACGGGTTGATCGGACTGCTGCCGCTGTTCACGATCTGCGACCGTTGGGACGTCGGCGGCGTGTCGATGGCCGCGCACCCACAGACCGGCGAGCCGACGATCTTCGTGTACGACGGCTACCCGGGCGGCGCGGGCATCGCGGAGCTCGCGTTCGCCGACGCCGACCGGCTCGTGCACGCAACGCTCGACCTCGTCGCCGCGTGTGCGTGCGACGACGGCTGCCCGTCGTGCGTGCAGTCGCCGAAGTGCGGCAACTGGAACGAGTATCTCGACAAGCACGGCGCGATCACCCTCCTCCGACTGCTGGCCGGTCGCTGATCTCGGCGCGCGAGCGCGCCCGCACCGTTCGACCGAGCGCGAGCGGACCGTCGCCGGTGAGCTGGACGACGACCTCGACCGAGTCGTGGCTCACGTCGCAGTCGACGAGATGCGCCTCGTTGCTCTCCGCCACGAGGCTCGCGGCGGCGCACGCCAGCGACCGCGTGCCGAGGGCGACCGAGTCGGCTCCGGCGAGCGCTGCCGCGTCGGCCGCGGCCTCCGCGCGCCCCGCGAGCACGACCGCGCCGCCGACGAGGACGACCGCGACCGCGAGCACCGTCGCCAACGCGATGAGTCCACACACGAGGATCGCGACGGAGCCCCGTTGCGACCGCGCCCGGTTCACCGTGGCTCCTCTGCTCGCATCGTCACCCGCGCGTGCAGCCACGGGTCCGGAATCAACGGTCCGACGAGCGGCAGATCGGTCACCGCGCGAAAGCCGACGGTCGCCACCACCGGATCACCGACACGTCCGCCCCCGTCGATGACGACCTGCGCGCCCCGCAGCACTCGCGCGGCCGCGTCGGAACCCGAGCCGCCGACGCTCGCCGCACGCGCGGCCTCGCGCGCCGCGTGCACGACGAGCAGCTCGTCGCGCGCCACCAACGCGAACTGCACGATCGCGAGCAGCAACACAACGATCGCCGGCAGCGCGAGCGCAAGCTCCACCGCCGCCTGACCGGATTCGGGACGCGCGCCTCCACGCGCGTCCCGAAGCCGGAGTCCGGCGCTCACGTGATCCACTTCATGACCCGGCCGATCACCGCGTTGAAGATCGAGCCGATGCCGTTGGACTTCGTGATCCAGCTGAGCAGCAGCCCGACGATCGCGGCCGCGGCCACGATCACGAGCGCGTACTCCGCCGTCGATTGCCCTTCCTCGCCGGGGGGATCGACGAAAACACGCAGGAAGAACGAGAGAAACCGATCGAGCACGATGCACCTCCAATGCGGCGTGGAACGCCGCGGTTCACAGGAATGCGCGCGGGGTGCTCAGACGCCGTGGAAGCCCGCGACCACCGCCGGCACCACGGTGAGCAACCCGAACGCGGGGAGCACGAGGAAGACGAGGGGGAAGAGCAGGCGCACCGGCACCGTCCGAGCGCGCGCCTCGGCGCGCCGGCGCAGGTCGCGGCGCGCCTCGGCCGCGAGCCGGGCGAGCGAATCGTTCACGGCCGCGCCGAGGCGCGCGCCGCCCGCGAGCACCGTGACGAGGGGGCCGAGTCGTAGGTCACGCCGCGCCGCGTCGCTCATCGCGTACTCGAACGACGCGCCGAGCCCGCACGCGACGACGACCGCGTCGAACGTCGCCGCGACCGTCGGCGGCGACCACCGCGCGACCGCTTCGACCGCGCCGAACGGCGTCGCGCCCGAGCTCATCGCGACCGCGAGGAGGTCGACCGCGGCCGGAAGCTCACGCGCGAGGCGACGGTCCCGCTGCGCGGCCGCGCGTCGCCGGCGCACACCGAGCAGCACCCGTCCGACGACGCCGAGCCGCGCCAGCGCGCGTTCGAGAATGGCAACGTGCGATTCCTGCACGCGTTCGCCGCGCAGCGCGCGCGCACGATCGGCCGCCGTCGCGCGCGCCGCGACGCGCCAACCCGCGGCGAGCACGAGGGCGCCCCACACGATCGCAGACGCGTACGTGAGCGCCATCAGGCTTCCTCCCGCAGGATGAAGCGGATCCAGACGACGGCGAGCGTCTCGAGAACGAGACCGATGACGAGGCACAGCGCGCCGAATCCCGTGTGCAGCAGCACGCGCACCTGCCGAGGGTCGAGCAGCGCGCAACCGACGAGGTAGCCGATCGGGAGGCAACCCACGACGACGGCCGAGAGCCGGGCCTGCGCGGACAACGCGCGCGCTTCGGCCGCGATCTCGCGTCGATCGCGCAGCGATGCCGCGAGCCCGTCGAGCGCGGCGGCGGCACGACCACCGGTGGTTGCCGCGACCGCGAGCGCGCCCGCCGCGCTGCGAACACCCGCATCGGCGCGTTCCGCCGCCCAGGCCGCGAGCGCTTCGTCGACCGGCGCGCCGAGCTCGCATCGACGCACCACTCGTTCGACGTCCGGCGCCAGCGCGAGCCGCCGACCACCGACGGGCCGCCCGGTGACCGAAGCGAGCGAGTCCCCGACCGTGCCCCCTGTACGCAGCTCGCTCGCGACGAGCTCGAGCACGACCGGCAGCTCGTCGGCGGCGCGGCGCTCACCGCGATGACGCGCGCCGTACAGCGAGACCGGCGCGCCGACGAGCACGGCGACCATCGCGATCGGCGCGAGCGCAATGTCGAGGCCTGCGGCGAGACAGCCCGCCGCGACGATGCCCAGCAGCCAGAGCTGGAGCGCGGCCGGCGCGTCGAGCTCGACGTCGGCGGCCCGCAGCGCGCCGTCGAGCACCTCGCGCAGCCGCGCCGGCAGGCGCGAACCCGTCGCCCGCAACGCCCGCGCTCGATCGACCACATCGGCGCGACGGGCGCGGCGAGCGAGCCACAGCGTCGAGAGCGCCGCGAACGCCGGCGCGGTGACGTTCACGACGACGGCCCTTCGTGCGTCGCGCGTCGCCCCGGACGCTGCGGCACCGCGAGCGCCACGAGCGCGGCGCCACGTCGCTCGAACAACGTCCGCGCTTCCGGTTCGACGTCGACACCGGCCGGCACGACCTCCGCGATCACGTCCACCCGGCGCGCGCCATCGGCGCCGCGCCGGACGAACACGATCAGGTCGATCGCGGAGGCGATCTGGCTGCGCACCGCCGGCAACGGCAGCGCGATCCCGGCGAAGAGCGCCAGCGTCTCGAGCCGGCGCAACGCGTCACGCGTTCCGTTCGCGTGCACCGTCGAGAGCGAGCCGTCGTGTCCGGTGTTGAGCGCCTGCAGCATGTCGAGCGCCTCGCCGCCGCGCACTTCGCCGACGATGATGCGGTCCGGTCGCATCCGGAGCGCGCAGCGCACGAGCTCGCGCACTCCGACCGCGCCGGCACCCTCGGCGTTCGCCGGTCGTGCCTCGAGCCGAACGACGTGGGGTTGCCGCAATCGCAGCTCCGCCGTCTCCTCGATCGTGACGATCCGCTCCCCCGCGTCGATCACGCCCGACAGCGCGTTGAGCAGCGTCGTCTTCCCGGTGCTCGTGCCTCCCGCGACCAGCACGTTGCGACCCGATCGCACCGCGGCCTCGAGGAACGCGCCCGCTTCGCCGCCGACGTCGAAACCGTCGATCGGCACCGGACGCGTCGCGAATCGGCGGATCGTGAGGTACGGCCCGTCGGGTGCGAGCGGCGGCAGGACCGCGTGCACGCGCGATCCGTCGGCGAGCCGAGCGTCCGCGATCGGCGACGATCGGTCGAGGCGGAGGCCGAGCGGCAGCACGATGCGCTCGCCAAGGCGCGCGATCGCGTCGGCATCGAGGCCGAGATCGATCTCGACGAGCCGGCCCGCGCGCTCGACGTACGCGCGTCCGGGACCGTTCAGCATGATCTCGGAGATGTCGGGATCCTCCAGCAACGCGTCGAGCGGACCGAGTCCGTCGGCTTCGTGCACGAGCTCGTCGAGCAGCCGATCGGCCCGATCGACGTCGGCGAGCGGCGCCTCGTCGCGCAGGAGCCGCGCGAGATGGCCGCGCAACGCCGCGCGTCCGCCCGACGCCGTCGGTGGGTCGGCGTGCAGGCGGCGCAACACCGCGCGCCGAACCGCGCCGTCGTCCGTCGCGTCCGTAGGCCACTCCGCTACGACCACCGCACACCTCCGAATGCGTTCGAGCGCGCAGGCACGCGCAGAACCGATCGGGAAAGTGCGGGGGAAGCGAGAACGTACGACGGGACCGCCGAACGGTCAACCCGTCAGGCCGCAGTATCGCGCGACCGTGTGACACCCAAACGCTCGAGCAGTCCGCGCGCCGGACGCGCGAGTTGATCCGGAAGGCGCGACGCCAGCACTCCCGCGTCGATCACGCGCGCGATCGCGGCGCGCACGGGCACGGTCGCGAGCACCGGCGCTCCGAGCACGTCGGAGATCTCGCGCGGGCCGAGCATGCGCCCGCTCTCCGAGAGCACGACGAGACCCGTCGCCTGCTGCACGAGGTCGTCGGCCGCAGCGCGGCGCAACGCGAGATAGCACGAGCGCACGACGACGACCGAGCAATCGGAGACCTCGACGAGTGCGCGCGTCGCCGCGTCGTCCGCACGACCACAGTCGGCGACGACCGCGCCCCACTCGCGCAGCACCATCCCGAGCGCCGCGCCCGACTCGCCGCCGACGAGTCCGCGCGGCGCAACCGAACCGGCCGGCACGAGCTGCAAGCCCGGACCCGCGTCGACCGCGAGGCGCGCCAACGCGTCGGCCGGCGCCGCGGGACCCGCCGCGAGCCAGTCATGCACGCCGCGCGTCGCAGACTGTCCGTACAGCGCCAATCCGAGCGTCGCGGGCTGGTCTCCCGCGAGATCGACGAGCCGGGTGGGACGGTGCGTGGCGAGCACGACCGCGCACGCGGCGGCGAAGACCGACGTACCGGAGCCACCCTTCGGTGACCACAGCGACAACAGCATGTGAACCTTCCCGAGCCTGGGCACCAGGTACGCGGACAAACGACCGGGCGCGCCGAACATGACGTCGGGAAGTGCGGGGGAAGGATGCGAACCTACGGTGAACCACAGCACGGGTCAACGGTCGGTTGCATCGAGCATCGATCGCGACGGCTACCGATCATCACTGTCGAGCCGTACGCTGGACACGATGGAGGCGGCGTTCTTCGACCTCGACAAGACGATCATCGCGAAGAGCTCCGTGCTCGCGTTCGGCCGGCCGCTCTATCGCGAAGGGCTGATCAGTCGCTCCGCGATCGCGCGCTCGATGTACGCGCAGATCGTCTACATGCTCGTCGGTGCCGACGAGGCGAAGATGGAGAAGGTGCGTGAGTCGATGCTGCGGCTCACGAAGGGTTGGGATCAGCATCACGTCGCCGACATCGTGCGCGAGACGCTGGAGGCGACGATCCAGCCGATCATCTACGCGGAAGCCCTCGATCTGATCCGCGAGCACAACGAGGCCGGACGCCGCACGGTGATCATCTCGTCGTCGCCGCTCGAAGTCGTCGCGCCGCTCGCCGAGTACCTCGGCGTCGACGATGCGATCGCGACGCGCGCGCAGATCGACGACGACGGTCGCTACACGGGCGAGCTCGAGTTCTACGCGTACGGCGAGAACAAGGCGATCGCCATACGCGAGAAGGCGGTCCTCGAAGGCATCGATCTCGCCGCGTCCTACGCGTACTCCGACTCGATCACCGACGTTCCGATGCTCGAGGCGGTCGGACATCCCGTCGTCGTGAACCCCGACCGCGACCTCGCGCGTGTTGCGCTGGAACGCGAATGGGAGGTGCGGCGCTTCGTGCGTCCCGTGCGGTTGCGTGATCGCGTCGCCGTTCCCGCGACCGGGCCCACGCTCGCGGCCGGCAGCGCTGCGGCCGCGTTCGGAACCGGGGTCGTGCTCTACATGATGTGGCGGCGACGGCTTTCGACCGCGCGCTGAACCGTCGCATCCGCGACGGAGCCCGCACCATGTGTGCGGCGCGACCCGGGAGAGACCGGGCCGCCACCGACAGCGTTTTGGAACTAGGCGGCGCGCACCTTGCGGGCAACCGCGGCACCGAGCGCAACGAGCACCAGCAGCATCAGCAGCTTCTTCACCGAAACCTCCAAGGGTCGAACAGTCGGCGGAACTGTACCGGAGCGTCGCGACCCGCAAAACCGCAGGGCCGCGGGCCCGATAGCGTCCCGCCCGGAGGTGAACGAGGTCTGGTGGCCTCCCTCGTCTTCAACACGAGTGGGACGGGCGATCCCCGTCCGGTGGGTTCGATTCCTGCCACCTCCGCCGAGCTCCAACTTCGACGTTGCATCACACGACGCAGCCGACGATTCGGTCATCCGCCGCGAATCGCGCCGCGGATTCATCGACCGGACCAGCCCACCCCACGCGGTTGGAGACGCTCAGACACACGCTGAGCGGCAGCTTCGCCGATTCCCCCTCAAGTTGGTGCCGGACCGCCTCCGACGCGAAGAGTCACGGCGAACCGGTCTCGAAGGGGGATTCGATGAAGTTCCAGACCTACCGACGCGCCAAACGCGCGGCCATCACGGGGCTCGTGCTCGCACCGCTCGCGGCGGGTTCCGCGCTCCTCGTGTCGGCGCACGCGCAGGACGGCAAGATCAAGGAGCCGGGCAAGGTCGAGGCGACGTGGAGTGCTTCGACCTCGGGCGTGACGTCGATGCCGTACCGCACGTATTGGGACGGGTCGGCGCAGGGCCGCAACATGCCCGCGAGCTATCACGGTGCCGTCGTGATCCAGCGGCTCGGCTTCAACGGCTGGAAGTCCGGGATGATGATGACGCCGCCCGCGGCGCGGGACCTCGCGGTCTCGATCGTGAAGTCGCTGCACGGCACCTCGGGTTCCATCCAGATCTGGAACCACTGGTACGGGAAGCTCAACAAGACCTACATGCACTTCACGCCGCAACAGGGCTACGGCCTCGCCTACCACCTGATCGTCTCGGCCAACGGCCACTGAACCCGGGGGAAGCGGCCCGATCCGCGTCGGGTCCGGTCGGGGGGCCGGACCCGGCGGGTCGGCGCTTTATGGTGACGAATCGAGACGCGAATCGGGCGGGCCGCAAGCGCGACCCGCCCGTTTCTGCAGAACTCTGAGAGACGCTGAGAGCGCCTAGACCGCGAGCAGGTCGCGAGCGCCGGTGTCGGCCGACGGGTGGCGCAGCTTCGACATCGCCCGGGCCTCGATCTGGCGGATCCGCTCCCGGGTGAGGTTGAAGTACTCGCCGACCTCTTCGAGCGTCCTCGGCTCGCCGCGGTCGAGACCGAAGCGAAGGGCGAGGATCTGACGCTCACGCTCGTCGAGCGGGGCGAGCAGCTTCTCGATCTCGGCGGGGAGCAGCGCGGTGGCAGCCACCTCGAACGGCGACTCCGCCGAGCGGTCCTCGACGATGTCACCGAGCTCGGCGTCGCCGTCCTCACGCAACGGCTCCGACAGCGACAGCGGCTCGGCCGCGAAGCGCAGCGCCTCGGTGACCTTGTCCTCGGGCATCTCGACCTCGGCCGAGAGCTCCGCAAGCGTCGCCGGGCGACCGAGCTTGAGCTCCAGGCGCGAACGCGCCTTCTGGAGTCGCGCCAGCGTGTCGCCCGCGTGGACGGGGAGCCGGATCGTGCGACCGGTGTTCGCGATGCCGCGGGTGATCGCCTGACGGATCCACCACGTCGCGTACGTCGAGAACTTGAAGCCCTTGCGCCAGTCGAACTTCTCGACCGCGTGCATGAGGCCGAGGTTCCCCTCCTGGATCAGGTCCAGCAGCGGGAGGCCCGAGGCCTGGTACTTCTTCGCGATCGAGACGACCAGCCGCAGGTTCGACTGGATGAAGCGCCGCTGCGCCTCGTCGCCCTCACGCGCGACGCGTCGCAGCTCGCGCTTCTTGGCCGGAGTCAAGCCCTTGCCCGTCGCCAGCTGCTCGCGCGCGGCGTTGCCGTTTTCGATCTGCTGCGCGAGCTGAACCTCGAGCTCCTTGTTGAGGAGCTGGTACTGCCCGATGTCGGTGAGATACAGCCGGACGAGGTCTTCCTCGTCGCGCTCCACTCGCTCCTTCGCCAAGGGAAGGTTTCCTTTTCGTCGGACTCAGACGGATTTGGGTGAAATGCAGGGAGAAGGCCGATTCGTCGACCCCCCTGCGCGCGCCGTGCTCCCGTCAGCGACGCTGGGTGTCCCTGTAGGATACGGGCCGAGTCAAGCGGGCCTTGAGGGCGAACAGTGCCCCTGTGCTGCGCATTCCTCGGTGCCGAGGCCCGCGCCGACGGGCCGGCGGGGTCTACCAGTATGGAGCATCTGAGCGACCGGTCTCGCATTTCCTTCGATGGACGGTGCGCCGATGACCGCCGACGAGCCCGAGCTCGCCGTGATGACCGCACGGTTCGATCCGCGCGCGGGCTCCGAGGAGCCGCTGATGGCCGTGCTCGCGCGCTACGTCGTGATCACGCGGCGCGCGCCGGCGTGTCGCAATGTCGACCTCCTCGCCTCGGCCGCGCATCCGGGACGGCTGCTGCTCGTCGCGAAGTGGGAGTCGGCCGCGGCCGCGCGTACGCACCTCGACTCCGCGGAGATGGCCGAGATGGCCGCGGCCGCGGTGCCGCATCTGGCGACGCGGCCCGAAGTCGATCTCTACGACACCGTCAGCGCCCACGACCTGCACTAGGCCGATGAGGGCGCGCACCCCTCTGACCCGGCAACTCCGGCGCATCGCAGGCGCACACGATGCGGCGTACCGGACCGGCGTTCCCGTCGACGAGGTCCTCGACGGTGCGCTGGACGACGGCACGATCTCGCGGCGAGCCGTGCTCGGCGGCGCGCTCGCGGGCGCGGCTGCGCTGACCATCGGTCGCCGGCTGCCGCGAGCCGCCGCGCAGGACCAGCCGCGGATCGTGATCGTCGGCGGCGGGGGCGCGGGTGTCCGGTGCGCGCACGCGCTGTGGGATCACGGCATCCGATCGACGGTCTACGAAGCCGCCGACCGGATCGGCGGGCGCATGTGGACGCTGCGCGGCTTCTTCGCCGACGACCAGATCGGCGAGCACGGCGGGGGCTTCGTGTCGAGCGAGCACACGCACCTGCGCGCGCTGGTGAATCGCTTCGGTCTCGAGCTCGAGGACGTCGACGGGGGCGCGCAGCGCGGCTACCCGGACACCTTCTTCTTCGACGGCGCGCGCTATTCGCGCGCCGACCTGCTCGCCGACTGGGCTGCGGCGTACCCCGCCTTCCAGGACGCCGCGCGCCGCGCGCCCTGGCCCCAGAAATGGGACCACCACACCGCGGCCGGTGCCGCCCTCGACCAGGTACCGGTCACCGACTGGGTCGAGCGCAACATTCCCGGCGGTACCGAGAGCCGGTTCGGCAAGCTGATGCTCACGAACGTGCTCAGCGAGTACGGCGGTCCGCTCGAGCAGACCTCCGCGCTCAACCTGATCTACCTCCTGAGTGACGCGCCGCGCGACGACCCGTTCCCGCTCGACGGCACCGACGAGCGGTGGCACGTCGTCGGCGGCAACGACCTCGTGGTCTCGCACATGGTCGACGAGCTCCCGGGCGCGACGATCGAGACCGGCGTGCACCTGCTCGCCGCGTGCGACGCACCCACGGGTCGCGCCACGAAACTCACCTTCGAGCGCGGGCAGCACACCTTCGACGTGACGGCCGACCTCGTCGTGTTCGCGCTCCCGTTCCGCGTCCTGCGCACGCTCGAGGTGTCCGGGCTCACGCTCTCCGACCGCAAGCGCCGCGCGATCAACACGATGGGCATGGGAACGAACCTGAAGCTGCACGTGCAGGTCGCCGGCAGCCCGTGGCGCGCGAACGGGCGCAGCGGCAGCTCGTACTCGGCACCCGACCGCTTCGAGGAGGCGTGGGACGAGACGGTCGGCCAGCCCGGATCGCACTCGATCTCACTCGGCTATCTCGGCGGCCCCGCGGGCGTGCCGCGCACGGGCGTCGATCACGGCGCCGCGCCGGCGGCCGACGTGCAGCGCTTCCTCGCACAGATGGAGCCGCTGTTCCCCGGCATGACTGCCGCGTACCGCGGGCGCGCGTACCGCGACGCGTGGGCTCTCGACCCGTGGCACCACGGCGCGTACTCGTTCTACCGGCTCGGTCAGTTCACCGGCTTCGGCGGCTACGAAGGCGTCACCGAAGGCACCCGCTTCTTCTGCGGCGAGCACACCTCGTTCGCGTTCCAGGGCTACATGGAGGGCGCGATCCGCTCCGGCGAGCACGTCGCCGACCGCATCCGCGACCGCCTCTGAACGACGCGCGCCGAACTACTTCTTGCGCAGCAGGTCGGGCGCGATCTTCGTCGGCGGGCGGTCGGCCGCGCCGGTCTCCTTGCAGATCTCCCGCAGCCCGTTCCACGTGAGCGTCTCCGCTTCCCACAGGCGGTCGAAGGCAGCGTCGGCCGCGTCGGTGAAGCCGTGCTGGAGGCGGAAGTCGTAGAGAATGCGCGTTCGCCGCGTCGGCAGACCGAGCCGCCCCGCACGCGCGTGCGTCCACACGTCCCACGCGGCGCGCTCGGCGAGCGAGAGCTCGACGTCGGGCGGCGCCGACGCGAAGCCGTCGGAGAGGCGGTCGTTCGCCCGCATCAGCATCTGCGTGAGCTCGAGTCGCGCGGTCGGCTCGGAGAACTTGCGCGTGCGCTGCGGGTCCTCCAGATTGCCGCCCGACGTCCAGAGCACCGCGCGGCCGTCGACGACGTCGGACGCGGTGCCGACGAGCGGGTGCGGCAGGTCCTCGTCGACCTCGACGTCGATCTCGACCTCGGGCGGGAACCCGATGAGCGCGGCCGCATCCTCGACGATGCCGGCGAGCACCGGCACCTCGTACGGGACGACGGTGAACGGGTCGGGCGAGATGCGGACGCGGCTCATGACAGGGGCCGGGGTTCAGCCTTGCGCGGCCTGGACCATCGCCTCGGCGTCGGCCTGGGCCTGCCGCGCGATCTCCGCGATCTCGTCGTTCTCCTCGTCGGTGAAGCCGGCGAGCTCCCGGAAGCGACGGGCGAGCTGGATCGGGTTCTCTTCGCTCTCGCCGCGGAAGCCGCCGAGGCTGAAGATCTTGTCGACCGTGCGCTGGAACTCGAGCGCCCGCTCGAGCCGCTCGGGGTCCTTCTCGCAGAGCCGGCGCAGCCAGTCGGAGCCCATCTTCACGTGGGTCACCTCGTCGGCGAGCATCCAGTCCTCGCAGAACGTGAGGATCGGGTCGCTCGAGCTCTCGCCGAACTCCTTCATCGAGTTGAAGACGTCGATCGCGAGGCCTTCGAGCGCGCGGTTCACACCGGTGAGGCGCAGCACGGGGTCGGGGTTGCACGCGGCCGCGTACAGGAAGGTCGACTCGCCGTACTCACCGATCTCGGTGCCCATGTGCTCGCCGAGCTTGATCGAGATCTCGCAGTGACGCGACTCGTCCCAGCACTGACGGGCCATGTCGAGCTTGAGCTGGAAGGGCGCTTCCTGGTCGTCGAAGTCGAAGCAGGTGCGGCCCGCGCCCTCGAGCGCCTGGATCTCGCCGACGAAGATGCCGTGCATCAGCGAGCGGGAGCGCTCGGCGGCGGCGGGTCGGTCGGCCGCCATCCTGGCCGGCCCGAGATCACGCTGACCGAGCCGCGGGCCGCGAGGGTCGAGGATCGCGTCCTCGATGCGACTGCGGACGAAGCGCTCGTCGCGAGCCAGCTCGGATTCCGGGAGGAGCTTCTTCATGCGCCGTTCTCCTTGTGCTCCAGAGCGTCGCCCAGGCTACCGGGGCCGGCGATGCCCCCCGAGGCGAAGACCAACGCCTCGAGCTCGGCCTGACGCTTCATCGCCCGCTCCACCTTCTCGGGCGTGTCGAGCAACGACTGGAGCAGCATCTCGCCGTCGCGCCAGTCCTCGAACTCGTCCTGCAACGCGAACTTCAACGACCGGATGGTCGGTGCGTCGGTGATGCGGCTCGTGCCGTTGAGGTGATACGTGTACGCCGCGATCTTGCGCGGGATCAGCACGCGGTAGACGCCGACGAGCTTCTCGATCGTCTGCTCGGGCGCCTCGGGCTCGCGCACCGCGTCCATGAACTTCACGAACTCGTCGTTGGCCGGCTTCGTCATGCGTTCGGGGTTCATCTCGCGCAGCTCGGGCAACCGCTTGTGCCACAGCTCGGCGTGCCACGCGTGGTGATAGGTGTGCCGGCCGAGGACGAGCTTCACGTCGAGCTCGGGCACGGTGGCGACCCAGCCGCCGAGCACCTCGAAGAGGCGCATCTCGGTCCACTTGTAGTTGCCGACGCGCCGCGCCGACTCCTCGACCGGGAACAGTCCCGGCAGCTCGCGCCGGTCCCACGGTGCGAAGGGTGCGCGTGCGGTGCTCATTCGCCGGCTCCCCGTCGGGTCGCCGACCCGCACGCTCGCCAGCGAGCCTCGACCCTCGCTCCGCTCGCGCCTTCGGCCGCGTGAGCGGTCAGCGTCGCAGTCATACGGTCTCGTGCCCCCCGAGTCAGTGGACGCTCAGTCTCCCCAGGGCTTGACCAAGCGGTCAAGCAGTGTGACCTTCGTCTCAGCCGGCGCTCGCGGCCCGCGCCGAGGAGATCCACGACGGCGCTTCGGCGACGAGGATGCTCGCAAGGATCACGACCGCGCCGATGTAGCCCTTCACGCCGAGCCGCTCGCCGACGGCGTAGCCGACGAACCCGGCGACCACCGGCTCGAACAGGAGGATGACGGCCGCGCGTGCGGGCTCGATCCGGCGCTGGCCCCAGAGCTGCACGGTGAACGCCGCGGCCGAGCAGACGACGCCGGTCACGAGCACGGCGAGCCACACGCGACCGCTGGCGTGGCCGAAGCCGGTCGCGAGCACGAATGGGAGCGAGAGCACGCTCATGACGACCAGCTGCACGCACGTGAGCGCGATGGGATCGAAGCGGTTGGCGAGCTGGCCACCGACGTAGATCCAGAGGCCGAAGTCGGCGGCGCAGCCGAGGGTGAGCGCGTTCCCGTAGCCGATGTCGAAACGCGCGCCGGTCAAGAGGAAGAGACCGACGAGCGAGACGACGACTGCGATCGTCACGAATCGCGCGGGTCGGCGCCGGCGCACGATCGTCTCGATGATCGGCGTGAACACGACGAACAGCCCGGTGATGAACGCGGAGTCGGACGTCGTCGTGTGCTGCAGGCCGACGTTCTGGAACCAGTAGCCGACGAAACCGATGACGCCGAACGCGATCCCGATGCGCAGGAACGTCGCGAAGTCGTCGGTCGTGCGCGGCGCGTCAGGCTCGCGGTTCCGCCAGCCGCTCGCGAACGCGAACGGTGCCAGCGCGAGCGCGGCGACGCCGAACCGCAGGACCATGTAGCCGAGCGGCGTGATGTCGAGCAGCGCGTTCTGCACGAGCTTGAACGTCGAGCCGTACGCGGCCGTCGCCGCGACCAGCGCGAGCTCGGGCAGCAACGGTCGCCGCGTCTCCCACGCCGCCGGGGCGCGCCGGGCCACCGCGACTCAGCCGGGCCAGCGATTCGTGATCGGCAATCGCCGGTCCTTGCCGAACGCCTTCGGCGACACGCGCACGCCGGGCGGGGCCTGCCGCCGCTTGTACTCGTTGCGGTCGACGAGGCCCGCGATGCGGCGCACCACGCTCGCGTCGAATCCGTCTTCGACGAGGTCGGCGGTGCCGAGGTCGTCCTCGACGTAGCCCTCGAGGATCGGATCGAGCTCGTCGTAGTCGGGCAGCGAATCACTGTCCTTCTGGTCCGGTCGCAGCTCCGCGCTCGGCGGCTTCGTGAGGATGCTCGTCGGAATGAGCTCGCGGCCCGCGCGTTCGTTGCGATCGGCGCACAGCGCGTACACGAGCGTCTTCGGCACATCCTTGATCACCGCGAAACCGCCGACCATGTCGCCGTAGAGCGTCGCGTAGCCGGTGGCCATCTCGCTCTTGTTGCCCGTCGTGAGCACGATCGAGCCGAGCTTGTTCGAGATGGTCATGAGGATGTTGCCGCGGATGCGTGACTGCACGTTCTCTTCGGCGAGGTTCGGCGGGCGGCTCGCGAGCACGTCGGTGAGCATCGTCTCGAACGCCTCGTGTGCGGGTTCGATCGGCACGAGGAGCGTGGCGATGCCCAAGTTCGCCGCGACCGCCTCCGCGTCCGTGATGCTGTGATCACTCGAGAAGCGCGACGGCATGAGCACGCCGGTGACGTGATCCGCGCCGAGCGCGTCGACCGCGATCGTGGCGACGATCGCGGAGTCGACCCCGCCCGACAGTCCGATGTGCACGTCGCTGAACCCGTTCTTGCGCACGTAGTCGCGTGTGCCGAGCACGAGCGCCTCGTACACCTCGTGCACCGGCGGCAGGACCGATTCACAGCGCGGACGCTCGTCGCGCGACGCGAGATGCGGCTCGCTCACCACGACTTCGTCGAGCGCTGAAGAACGCGCGCGGCCCCGCGGGTCGAGCAGACGCTTGCGGAACGCGGGCCGCACGTCGAGGTCGACGACGAGCAGGTCCTCTTCGAACTGCTTCGCGCGCGCGACGAGATCGCCCTGCGCGTCGAACACGAGCGAGCCGCCGTCGAAGACCAGCTCGTCCTGGCCGCCGACGAGGTTGGCGTACACGACGGGGATCGACGCGTCGGCCGCGCGCGTCGCGAGCATCGTCTCGCGCTCGTGCAGGCGGCCCGCGTAATACGGCGACGCGTTGAGGTTCACCGCGAGCTCGGCGCCACCCGCGGCCTGGTGCGCGATCGGGCCGATCGGGCTCCACGCGTCCTCGCAGATCGAGACGCCGACGCGCACGCCCGCGATCACGAAGAGCGGGCCGTAGGTGGTGCCGGGCACGAAGTAGCGCTGCTCGTCGAACACGCTGTAGTTCGGCAAGAGATGCTTGCGGTAGACGCCCTGCACGCAGCCGTGCGCGAGCACCGCGGCTGCGTTGCTCAGGTCGCGCGCCGCGTCCGGGAACCCGACCACCGCGGCGGTACGACCCGTGCGCGCCGCGAGCTTGTCGAGCGCCTCGCCCGCGGCCGCGACGAACGCGGGTCGCAGCAGGAGGTCCTCGGGCGGATAGCCCGTGATCGACAGCTCGGGGAAGACGACGAGGTCCGCGCCGGCGGTCGCGGCGGCCTCGTACGCGTCGATGATGCGCGCGACATTGCCGTCGAGATCGCCGACGACGGTGTTGACCTGTGCGGCCGCGATGCGCACCTTCGCCATGACGGAAGTCTACGGGCCGCCGTCCCGAGACCGACGCGGGGCGCGACCGTCACGCGCGCGACCCGACCGCCCGGTCAGGAGTTGTGGAGATTCACACCGACGACGCGGATCGCGTCGGAGCCGCTGGCGTTGCGGACACGGACCACGACCTTGTTCGCCCCGGCGCTCCACGTGCAGCGCATGAACGCGCCGGCGGGCTTACAGCCCTGCGGCGCCAGCCGCTCGTTCGGCGACGGCCGCTGCGCGAACAGGTGGGTGACCACTCGCGACGTGGAGACGCGCAGCGCGCCGGTCCGGTCGTTGCGCACCCAGGCGTCGATGAACGCGGTCGCGTAGGCCTGCGCGGTGCGCGGGAGGTTCGGTGGTGGCGCGAGGGTCGTCGTCGACGAGCCCTTGTCGCGGTGCGTCTGACCCTGCTGCTTCGGCGTGCTCGCGGGTGGCGCGACGGTCGCGACCGTGCCACTCGAGCTCGTCGTCGCGGAGTCGCTCGTGTACGCCCACACACCGAGCCACGCGAGCGCGATGAGCACGAGTGCGATCGAGACCCGTCGCGCGTTCACCGCGGCGAACAGCGACGACTTCGGCGTCGGCGCTTCGCCGGTGGGCTCGGGCTCGCCCACGGCGACGACCTCGACCTCCGCGGTCACGGGCGCGGAAGACTCGGTCGGTTCGTCGTGATCGCTCATGCCAGCCCCATCCGCGCCACGGGTTCGGGTTCTCGCTGCGTACGGTACCGGGCCGCGAGCGCGCCACCGGAGCGGGGCCGTGCGAGCCGGCGCGCGGCCGAGGGGTTACCGACGCTTGCGGTCGATCGAC
The DNA here is from genome assembly GCA_036271555.1 of Acidimicrobiia bacterium. NCBI lineage: Bacteria > Bacillati > Actinomycetota > Acidimicrobiia > Acidimicrobiia bacterium. The sequence goes on along the minus strand of DATBAK010000019.1, from coordinate 74,867 downwards.
TCGAAGAGGCGACCGCCGAATTTGGCGGCCGGTCGCAGCGACAGCCCCAACCCGACCGTGAAGAGCGCGACGCCGATGAGGCCCAGCCACGGCGACGCGACCAACAGGAAGATCGTGATCGGCACCGCCGCGAGACACAGGACCGGACCGATCAGCGCGCCACGCGCTTGCAGCACCGCGATCACCTCGCTCGCATCAGCGCTTCTTCGCCTTGCCTCCGCGGAACAGCTCACGCCAGTCGCCGGCTTCGACCTCGACATCGTACCGGCGCGCCGCCGAACGGATTCGCTTCCACGCGCGGTCGCGCTCGGCGTCGGACACATCTTCGACCTGGTCGAAACGCGCGATCGCATTGCGCACATGACGCGCGTCCGTGAGCGGTTCCTTGCGCTCCTTCGGAAACGCGAAGTCCTGGTCATCGAGTCGGTTCTGCGCCGCCGTCGTCATTCCTTGCGTCGGGCGCGGAACGCGCTTCCCGTGTGCCCGCGCGCTCTGCGCCTTGCGCGCCTTCACGAGGTTCTGACGCGCCGCTTCCTTCTGCTTCGTCGTCGCCATGGTGGCTACCTCCTTCGCATCGACATCTCGGCGTCGTACCCAGGCCCGACCGCGGTGGAATCGCGGCGCGTCCGCGACGTGGTCACTCCTCGGCCTCGTCGTCGTCGCCGCGCGCGGGCAGGAAGCGCACCACGATGATCACGGCACCGATGACGACCGCCGCACCGACGTAGGTCGCGAGCTCGATGCCGGCAACGAAGCCGCCGCGCGCGTTGGCGACGAGCTGGTCGCGTGCGGGCCCGGGCAGATGCGTCGCAAGCTGCAACGCCGCACCGATCGACTCCTTCGCCGCGCTCGCAACCTTCGCCGGAAGGTGCAAGCCGTCGATGCGCGCGTTGTACCGCGTCGCGAAGAGACTGCCGAGCACGGCGACACCGAGCGCGCCACCCGTCTGACGGGTCGTGTCGTTCACCGCCGATCCCACGCCCGCGCGATCGCGCGGCACGGAGCCCATGATCGACTCGGTCGCGGGCGCCATCGTCAGCCCCATCCCGAAGCCGAAGAGCGCGAACACCGGCGTGAGGTAGACGTCGTGTGCGAGCACCGATCCGTGTGCGAGCAGCAGCAGCGACACCGCGGCCGCGCTCAATCCGACCGCCACGACGATCTTGGTGCCGATGTGCTCGACGAGTCGTGGCGATACCGGCGCGCCGATCGCGAGGCCGAGCGCGGGCGGCGCGAGTCGCACTCCCGCGGCGAGCGGCGAGAGCCCGCGGACGAACTGCAGATACTGCGTCAGCAGGAAGATGTAGCCGAAGAGACCGAAGAACGTGAGGCTCAGCGCGATCGACGCGGCCGAGAAGCGCGCCTTGCGGAAGAACGACAGCTGGAGCATCGGGTGATCGGTGTGCTGTTCCCAGCGCGCGAACGCCGCGATCACGACGAGACCGAGGACGATTGCCACGACGACGGTCGGCGAGCTCCAGCCGTTGCGAGGCGCTTCGATGATCCCGTAGAGCAATGCGGTCAGACCGACGACCGACAGCACCGCGCCGGGGACATCGACAGGTGGCGCGTGTTCGTCGCGCGACGTCGGTACGAGGATCGCCAGCAGCACGAGTGAGACCGCGACGATCGGCACGTTCACGAGCAGGACCGAGCCCCACCACCAGTGATCGAGCAGCAGTCCACCGACGATCGGTCCGAGCGCGACGCCTACGCCGGCGAGCGCGGCCCAGATGCCGATCGCGCGTCCACGCTCGCGACCGGTGAACATGTTCGTGATGATCGAGAGCGTCGTCGGATAGATCGCGGCCGCACCGAGGCCCATGAACGCGCGGAACGCGATGAGCAGCGTCGGTGTCGTCGAGAACGACGCGATCGCGGAGCCGACGCCGAACACCAGGAGCCCGAGCATCAACGTGCCGCGCCGACCGTATCGATCGCCGAGCGTCCCTGCCGTCAGCAGCAAGGACGCGAAGACGAGCGTGTAGGCGTCGACCGCCCATTGGAGCTGACTGCTCGACGCGCCGAGGTCACGTTCGATCGACGGCAACGCGACGTTCATGATCGAGTTGTCGAGCACGATCACGAGCACCGACATGCACACGACCGTGAGCGCGAGCCACGGACGCTCGACGGCCCGGCTGTCGCTCTGCGCGGGCGCGCGCGTCGCGGTCATCGACGCGGGCGTACCCACCGGACGCTCGCGTGACACGACGCCGGACGCGCTTCGGTCCGGGCCGCAGCCCGGACCGAAGATCCAAACGCGTGGGTTGGTGAGGCGTTACGCGTCGATCGCGCCGCAGACCGTGTCGACGACGAGTCGCGCGACGACGTACGGATCCATGTTGGCGTTCGGCCGGCGGTCCTCGATGTACCCCTTCTTGTCGACCTCGACCTGCCACGGGATACGCACCGACGCACCCCGGTCGGAGACTCCGTAGTTGAACTCGTTCCACGGTGCCGTCTCGTGTTGGCCGGTGAGGCGGTCCTCGATGCCGTGGCCGTAGTTCTCGATGTGCTCCGACGCCTTCTTCGCGAGCGCTTCGCACGCGGCGATGATCGGCTCGTACGACGAGCGCATCGCCTTCGTCGAGTAGTTGGTGTGGCAGCCGGCGCCGTTCCAGTCGCCCTTCACCGGCTTCGGGTCGATCGTCGCGGCGATGCCGTAGTCCTCCGCGACGCGGTACAGCAGCCAGCGCGCGATCCACAGCTGGTCGGCGACGTCGAGCGGAGCGAGCGGCCCGACCTGGAACTCCCACTGGCCGGGCATGACCTCGGCGTTGATGCCCGAGAGCGACAGACCCGCGGCGAGGCACGCGTCGAGGTGCTCCTCGACGATCTCGCGGCCGAACACCTCGTCGGCGCCGACACCGCAGTAGTAGAAGCCTTGCGGTGCGGGGTAGCCGTTGAGCGGGAAGCCGTACGGCCGACCCTCCTTGAAGAGGTTGTACTCCTGCTCGATGCCGAACAGTGACTCGTGCTTCGCGTACTTCTCGGCGACCGGCCGCAGCAGCGCGCGCGTGTTGCTCGGGTGCGGCGTCATGTCGGTGAGCAGCACCTCGGAGAGCACCAGTACGTCGTCGCCGCCGCGCAGCGGATCAGGACACGAGAAGACCGGCGTCAGCACGCAGTCGGACGCCTTGCCCGGCGCCTGGTTCGTGCTCGAGCCGTCGAAGCCCCAGATCGGGAGGTCGGCACCGTCGTCGAGGACCTTCGTCTTCGACCGAAGACGGGCCGTGGGTTGGGTCCCGTCGATCCAGATGTACTCGGCCTTGTAGCTCACGCCACGCTCCTCGCGTCCGTCCGGGGATGTCCCCATCCCGCCTGTAGCCCGGAGATTTCCGGTCCCCGATTTCGCGGCCGTTGCCCGAATGTGAACGCTCTGTTACCGGGCCCGTCCAGCCGGAGGCACGCTACAGAGTCGTCCGTACACTGGCCACATGGAACGGCGGGACGCGCAAGGGCACGAATACGTGCTGCGCACGGTCGAGGAGCGCGGCGTCCGTTTCATCCGCATGTGGTTCACGGACGTCCTCGGACAGATGAAGTCGTTCTCGATCACGCCCGCCGAGCTCGAGGGCGCGCTCATCGAGGGCATGAGCTTCGACGGCTCCGCGATCGAGGGCTACAGCCGCATCCAGGAGGCCGACGTCCTCGCGAAGCCCGACCCGGCGACGTTCGAGCTGCTCCCCTGGCGCGGCACCGAGGCGCCCGTCGCCCGGATGTTCTGCGACATCCAGCACTTCAACGGTGACCCGCTCGCCGGCGACCCGCGGTTCGTGCTGAAGCGCAACCTCGAGCGGGCGCGCGAGAAGGGCTTCACGTTCTTCACCGCGCCCGAGATGGAGTTCTTCTACTTCAAGTCGGCGGAGCGCCCCGAGCCGCTCGACGACGCCGGCTTCTTCGACCTCACCACGCACGACATGGTCTCGGAGCTGCGCAAGAAGACGATCCTGATGCTCGAGGCGATGGGCATCCCGGTCGAGTACAGCTTCCACGAGAACGGGCCGAGCCAGCACGAGATCGACCTCCGCTGGACCGACGCGCTGTCGATGGCCGACAACGTGATGACGTTCCGACTCGTCGTGAAGGAGGTCGCGCAGGACCTCGGTGTGTACGCGACCTTCATGCCGAAGCCGATTGCCGGCGCGTTCGGCTCGGGCATGCACACCCACCTCTCCCTCTTCGAAGGCGACGTCAACGCGTTCCACGATCCCGGCGACGAGTGCGGGCTGTCGAAGGTCGGCAAGGCGTTCATCGCCGGCCTGCTGCACCACGCGCCCGAGATCACGGCGGTCACGAACCAATGGGTGAACTCGTACAAGCGACTCGTCGAGGGTTACGAGGCACCGGTCTACATCTGCTGGGCCCGCAACAATCGCTCTGCGCTCGTACGCCTGCCGCCGCTGAAACGGGGCAAGGAATCGTCGACGCGCATCGAGTACCGCGCACCCGACCCGAGCTGCAACCCCTACCTCGCGTTCTCGGTGCTGCTCGCCGCCGGGCTCAAGGGCGTCGACGAGGGCTACGAGCTTCCCGACGAAGCGACGAACAACATCTACGAGATGACGCCTTCGGAGCGAGCGAAGGCCGGCATCGCGTCGCTGCCGACATCGCTCGACGAGGCGATACGCGTGATGGAGGGATCGGAGCTCGTCGCCGACACGCTCGGCGAGCACCTCTTCGAGTACTTCCTTCGCAACAAGCGTCGCGAGTGGAACGACTACATCGTCGGGGTGACGCCGTGGGAGCTCGAGCGCTTCCTCCCGCGTCTGTAGCACGATGGATCCCCTCATGGCCCCGTTGCTCGTCTTTCCCGACCCGCCGCCCGCGCTCCTCGCGCAGACGCTCGACCTCGCGGGGCTGCGCTGGAAGGCCGTCGCCAACGCGTCGGTCGCGACCCAGCAGGAACCGGCCGAAGGGTGGGCGGGCGCGGTGATCTGCGCCGACGAAGATCCCGAGACCGCGTTCTCGGTGTGCCGCTCCATGCGCAAGGGCGACACCCCGCTCGACGCGGTGCTGCTGCTCGTCAGCGGGACGCAGCTCGCGGAGCTCGAGCTGCGCGAAGACCTCTTCGACGACTTCTGCCTCTCACCGTTCCACCCGCGCGAGCTCGAGGTCCGTCTCCGACACCTCCAGTTCCGCGCCGGGCGCGGCGCGAATCCCGAGATCGTCTCGTACTCGTCGCTGTCCTTGAACCTCGAGACGTACCAGGCGATGGTCGAGGACCACCCGCTCGACCTCACCTACATGGAATACGAGCTCCTGAAGTTCTTCGTGACGCATCCCGGCAAGGTGTTCACGCGCGAGCAGCTGCTCTCGCGGGTGTGGGGCTACGAGTACTACGGCGGCGCGCGCACGGTCGACGTCCACGTGCGGCGGCTGCGGGCGAAGCTCGGCGAGGAGCACGCCAACCTGATCCACACCGTGCGATCGGTCGGCTACCGCTTCGGTCAGTCGCGCTGGACCCCCGAGACGACCTAGGCGTTCGTGTCCGCGGGCGCGTTCGCGCGCGCGTCGGCGTCCTCGGACTCGAGCCAGCCGTGCAGCGCGCTCCAGACGACGCCGACCGCGAACACGCCGATGGGTCCGACGACGAACATGCCGAGCAGCACGAGCACCACGCCGATCACGTCAGCCTCCTGATCCCGGCCGGTGGGCCCAGACCTCGATCTCGACCCGCGCGCCCGCGGGCAGCGCGGCGACTTGCACCGTCGATCGCGCCGGTCGATGTTCGCCGAACGCGTCGGCGTACACCGCGTTCACCGTCGCGAAGTCGCCGAGGTCGGTCACGAACACGGTGCTCTTGGCGACGTCGGTGAGCGTTGCGCCACAGTCGGCGAGCACCGCGGCGATGTTCGCGAGCACTTGCCGCGCTTGCGCTTCGACGCCGTCGGCCAGCTTGCCGCTCGCGGGATCGAGCCCGACCTGACCCGACAGCACGACCCAGTCGCCCGCACGCACGGCCGGTGAGTACGGCCCGACGGCCGCGGGCGCGCTCGGGGTCGACAGCGATTCGACGGTCACGGTGCCGAGCCTAATCACGCTCGGTTTGGGGGCCCGGACGGCGGGCAGTGCCGACGGGTCAGTTCCCGGAGAGGCGGACCTGCACTTCACGCACGCGAGCGGCCACGTGCTCGCGCGCCCCGGAGCCCGGAGGCTCGAGCTTCAACCTCCGCGTGCACGCGCCCACCTGCGCGGCGCCGTAGCTACAACGCCTGTCGGAGGGTGCGCGCGGTGCGCGTCTCGCGTGCGGGGAACGCGCGTGGGCGCGCACCTTCCGCGGTGGTGAGCGCGTTCCAGGTCGCGGCGGCGACCGCGGCGAACACCGCGTCGCTCGCGCGTGCGAGCGGCGGACCGTCGTCGTCGACGAGCTCGATCGTGACCGCCGGGAGATCGCGCGCGCGGATCACACCGAACGAGCGGATCGTGAGGTCGAGCGGCGCGCCGTCGACGGGATCGATCGCGAGCGACTCCGACAGCACCCAGCCGAGCGCCATGTGCACCGCACCCATGCAGTACGAGCGCAGCACGGTCTCGTCGAGGGGGTCACCGGCCGCGACGCGCACCTCGACCCCCGTGAGGTGCCCGCGCTCGGGATCGATCGCGACGCGCGCACCCGCGCACGCGCCCGAGGGCGCGACGACCGCAGTGTCGAGCAGAACCGTTGCGGCCCGCTCGGTCGCGATCGCGGCGCGGTCGACGCCCGCTTCGGTGAGCGCGCCCTCGACGAGCACGGCCTGCTCCGCGAGGCCGAATGCCCGCAAGCCATCCGACACCGGCGGACCCACGACGTCGACCGGCTCCCAGCGCGACTCGACATCGATGCCGTAGGCCACCGGGAGATCCGCGAACGCGTGCTCACCACCGCGCGCGACGCGACCGTCGACGACGACCGTGCCGTCGCCGAAGCGCGCGGTCGCGGCGACCGGAGCACGTTTCGGACCCAGCCGCACGGTGTCCTCACGCGCGAGCACGACCCGCACCGGCCGGGCGAGGCGATCGGCGAGCTCGCGCGCCGCGGCCGGCGCGATCGACGCGGCCTTGCCGCCGAACGCGCCACCGTTCGCGAGCGGCGACGCCGGTTCGCCACCGGGCGCGCACCACGACGCGTCGGGCTCGAGGTACGCGGGCTCGACCCATCCGGTCGCGAGTGCGACGCCGCCCGCCGGCGCGTCGGGTACGGCGAGTGCGACCGGATCGCTGCGGGTCGTGCGGCGCCCCTGCACCTTGCCGGCTGCGACACGCGCCGCGTGCAGCGACTCCCCAACGACCCAGTCGACGCCATACGCGGTCTCCGACTGCGTCGACACGCCCGGCGCGCGCGGCACGGCGACCAGCGCGTCGCGCGGCGCGGTGTCGTCGGCGAATCCGGCCGCGCCGCGCGGCACGTTTCGATCGACGTCTTGCGCGACCCCGCCCTCCATCTCGGCACGGCGCGCCGCGGCCGCCAGGTCGCGCGCGACCGCGACCGCCTCCGGCGCCACAGCACGCTCGATCGCATCGACGATCGGAAGCCATCCCGTGCAGCGGCACAGGTGCGCGGCGAGCGCGCGGTCGATGTCGGCCCGCGCCGTCTTCCCCTGCTCGAGCAGCGACGCGGCGCGCACGATGATCCCGGGCGTGCAGAAGCCGCATTGCGATCCGCCGCACGCGACGAAGCCGTCGACCAGCCGGTCGCGTACACCCGGGTCGAGCCCGTCGACGGTCGTGACCCCGCGGCCCTCGACGCGCGCGGCCGGCGTCACGCACGCGACGCGGGGCTCGCCGTCGACGAGGACCGTGCAGCACCCGCATTGACCCTGCGGTGCGCACCCGTCCTTCACCGACACGAGACCGAGGCGCTCACGCAGCACCGTGAGGAGCGTCTCGCCCGCGGCGATCGGGACATCGACGGGCGCGCCGTCGCACGAGAAGCTCACCCGATCGGACACACGCACCTCCGCCGGGCAGGATACGCAGCGTGTCTCCCGATCCCTTCTCTCGACGGCGTTTCCTCGCGGTCGGCGGCGGTGCCGCGTTGCTCGCCGCGTGCGGCAGCACGAAGAGCGCGAGCAATGGCGCTCCCAATGCCTCCGACGACCACTTCACGCAGGTCGCGCCGGGCATCGTGTCGATCGACCTCTACGCGAGCCCGAAACCGCAACGCTTCGCGTTCGCGCTCACGGCGAAGGAAGGCTTCGCGTCAGGAGTGCCCGTGCGCGTCGCGATCGCGCCGCCGGGCTCGAAACCGACTCACTTCGTGACCGCCGACGCGCGCGGCAAGGGACTGCCCGACTTCCGCGGCGTCTATTCGATCGACGCGACGCTCGACCAGGCCGGCATCTGGAGCGGCATGCTCGACTACCAGGGCACGAAGAGTCGGTTCGTGTTCCAGGTCCCGAAGCAGCACGTGTCGCCGATCGCGGGCGACCCCGCGCCGCGCGCCGCGTCACCCACGGTCACGAACACGCTCGGCGTGCATCCGATCTGCACGCGCGTGCCGCAGTGCCCGCTGCACACGACGTCGCTCGCCGACCTCATCGGGAAGGGCCGGCCGGTCGCGGTGATGTTCGCGACGCCGGCGCGCTGTCAGACCCGTTACTGCGGACCGGTGCTCGACACGTTGCTGAAACTCCGACCCGAGTACCAGGACCAGATCGACTTCGTGCACGTCGAGATCTACAAGAACGACCAGACGACCGATCTGATCCCGACCGTCGACGCGTGGGGTCCGCTCACCGGCGAGCCATGGCTGTTCGGTGTCGACAAGACCGGCGTCGTGACCGGCCGCCTCGACGGTGCGTTCGATCAGACCGAGATGGACGCGCTCCTGAAGCAGCTCGTCAGCTGACCGGCGGCAGACCTCGTACGCGCGACAGCTCGCGAGCGGAGCGAGCAGCGCGACCTCGCCTGGAGGCTGAGGCGTCGGTAGCGGCGAGCGGAGCGAGCGCTACGAGAAGGATTGGCCGCAGCCGCAGGTGCGGGTGACGTTCGGGTTGTTGATCGAGAACCCGGCGCCCTGGAGGCCGTCCTTGAAGTCGAGCGTCGCGCCGGTGAGGTACTGCTCGCTCGCGGGGTCGACGACGACGTTCACGGGACCGAACTCGGTGCGGATGTCGTCGGCGGCGAGGTCGCTGTCGAAGAACATCTCGTAGCTCATCCCCGAGCAACCGCCCGGGCGCACTGCGACCCGGAGGAACATCTGCGGGTTCCCCTCGGCGTCGAGGAGCTCCTTGACCTTCGTCGAGGCTGCGTCGGTGAGCGCGATCATCGATCCCTCCTGGGGGCTTACTTGGCGGATCCGGCCACGACCCGCACGTGGCAGGGGTCGTGGTCGTACAACGTGGAGAAGTGTTCCATGTTTCCGCCACCGGCCGATTCGAGCGTGCCGGCGCAGATCCCGCGGTGCAGGTTGCACACCAGCTCGGGATAGGCCTCGGCGAGGTCGCGGAACGGGCACTGCAGGAACGCGATGCGGGTGCCGTCGCCGTCCTGCTCGACCGCCGGGTCGAAGCCCAGTGCCGTCAACTGCTGTACGAGCACGTCGACGCACTTGCCCGACGGGGTGCGGCGCGCCGACTGGAGGCCGAATTCGCGGCCCGTCGCCTCGGCGTCGATCGCGTCGCCGCCCAACCGCTCGGCCATCGCCGCGAGCAGACCCGCGAGCACCGCGTGCGCGGGTGGATCGAAGTCGAGCCCCGGCGCGTCGCTCGCGAGCGTGTACACGTGCTGGGGCCGGCCGACCGTGCCCCGGTGCACGGACTCGACGTCGACGAGCCCGGCCTCGCGCATCCGCTCGAGGTGCATGCGCACGGTGTTCGTGTGCAGGCCGAGGCGCTCCGCGAGCTGGGGCGCACCGAGCGGGCGGGGCGAACCTGCGAGCTCGCGGTACAGCAACGCACGCGTCTCGTCGCCGAGCGCCTGGATCACTGCGAGCGGGTCCATTCCGGCTTGACGGTACCTGCCACCGGGCATATTTTCAACCCGCTCGTGTTTTATTCGCCGCACCCGGCGATCGCATCGGCCGATGGAGGGTGCGGCACCCCGACCCCGACCCATCGGTGGAACGCATGGCCAGTCCGCAAGCCCCCGACGCCACGGCGGTGCGGAGCATCCTGGCCGGGGTCCGTGACCCGGAGCTGGGCGCCAGCATCGTCGACCTCGGGATGCTGCGCGACGTCGAGGTCTCGCCCGACGGCGACGTGCGGGTGAAGGTGGCGCTGACCACCGCGGGCTGTCCGCTCCGGGGTCAGATCAAGGCCGACGTGATCTCGAAGGTCCACGGCCTGCCCGGCGTGCGGGCGGTCGACGTCGAGTACGCGGAGATGACGCAAGCCGAGCGCTCGGCGGTCATGCAGCGCGCGCGGCTCGAGGCGACGAATCGCGCGCCCGAGACCGAGGTCGGCGCGACGACGCGCGTCCTCGCGATCGCGAGTGGCAAGGGCGGCGTCGGCAAGTCGTCGGTGACGGTGAACCTCGCGGCCGCGCTCGCCGCGCAGGGGCTCTCCGTCGGCGTGCTCGACGCCGACATCTGGGGATTCAGCGTGCCGCGCATGCTCGGCGTGTCGGGCCGGCTCGGCGCGAAGAAGGACGCGGCCGACCAGAGCAAGATCGAACCGTCCGTCATCGAGGTCGCGAACCTCGACGACCCGTCGGGACCCAAGGGCAGCATCGCGGTCGTGTCGATGGGTCTGCTCGTCGACGACGAGGACACCGCGCTGATGTGGCGGGGCCTGATCCTGTCGAAGGCCCTCGAGCAGTTCCTCACCGACGTGCGCTGGGGCGCGCTCGACTACCTGCTGCTCGACATGCCGCCCGGCACCGGCGACATCCAGATGGCGCTGTCGCGCCTCCTGCCGCAGACCGAGATGCTCGTCGTCACCACACCGGCGAAGAACGCGCAGAAGGTTGCGGCGCGTGTCGCCGACATGGCGCGCCGCAGCTATCTCAAGGTGCTCGGTGTCGTCGAGAACATGTCGGAGCTCGTGACGCCGGACGGCCAGCACTTCGCGATCTTCGGCAGCGGTGGAGGCAAGCGTCTCGCCGCCCTCACGGGCGCGCCGCTCATCGGCGAGATCCCGATCGAGCCCGCGGTGTCGACCGGCGGCGACGAGGGCCGACCCGCGGTGCTCGCGGTGCCCGACGGGCCCGCCGCGACCGAGTTCCGCCGCATCGCGCGCCGCATCGTCGACGAGCTGCTCCCGCCGGTGGAGATGGCGGGCTGCACCGCGCGCATCCTCGAGCTCGCCTCGAAGGCCGCGTCGGCGACGCGCGCTTCCTAGCCGCGCGACTACTTCGACGGCTCCCAACGGAACCGTCGCACCGCGACGAAGAGGCCCGCGAGTCCCCACACCGCGATCACGACGAGGTGGTTCCACTCGAATCCGGCGCCGCTACGCACCGGATCGAAGCCCGCGAAGACCGCGAGGATCACGTGGCGCACCGGGAACACGTTCGCGATCTTCGCGAGCGCCGAGCCGGAGTCGATCGGATAGAAGGTTCCCGAGATGAACACGATCGGGAAGTAGATGAAGTTGACGACCGCGGGCGCGGCGTCGGCGTTCGGCAGGAACGTCGTGATGCCGAGACCGAGCGCGCAGCACGACGCCGACGAGATCGCGAACGTCACGACGAGGGCGAGCAGTCGCGCCGCGTAGAAGTGCACGCCGTAGAACACGACGCCGACGAGCGTGACGAGCACCGACAGGAACGCGCCGACGAACAACGCGCTGAGGATGACACCGCCGATGAAGATCGCGGGCGGCAGCGGCGTCGAACGAACCCGCTTCAGCAGACCCATCTCGCGCCGGAACGTCGTCGCGATCGCGAGGTTCACGAAGCACGCCGAGAAGATCGTGAACGCGACGATCGACGGCACGTAGTACTGCGCGAAGCGGATGTCGTGCAGCTCCTTGATCCGGTTGTTCGAGTTCAACGCCGCGAAGATCACGAGGAACATCACCGGGAACAGCGCGGTGAAGACCGCGCTCGTCGGGTTGCGCCAGAAGCGCTTCTGCTCCTCGACGAACTGGTCGCCGAGCAGGGCGGCGTCGCTCATCGGGTGAGGTCCAGGTAGACGTCTTCGAGCGAGGGACGTTGCACCTCGAGGCTCGCGAGCTCGCCGCCGCGCGCGAGCGCCCACGCCGTGAGCTCGTGCAGCACGCGCGTCGGACCGTCGGTGCGGATCGACACGAGACCGTCGTCGTCGAGCATGGCGCCCGCGATCGGAAGGTCGCCGAGCACCGCGCCCGCGGGCAGAACGAACCGCACGACGGTCGCGGCGGAGTCGCGTCCGCCGATCGTCTCGGGCGTGCCGTCGGCGACGATCGCGCCCTGCGAGATCACGACGATGCGATCGGCGAGCCGCTGCGCCTCCTCCATGTAGTGCGTCGTGAGCAGCACGGTCTTGCCGAGCCGGCACAAGCCTTCGATGAGATCCCACGACGCGCGGCGCGCCGACGGGTCGAAGCCGGTCGTCGGCTCGTCGAGGAAGACGATGTCGGGATCGCCGACGAGCGCGAGCGCGAGGTCGAGGCGGCGCTGCTGACCGCCCGAGAGTCGCATCACACGCGTGCCTGCCTGCTCGGTGAGTCCGACGAGCTCGATCACCTCGTCGACGGGACGCGGGTGCGGGTACACGCGCGCGGTCGAGCGGAGCGTCTCGGTCACGCTGAAGAACGGATCGATGCCGCACGTCTGCAACACGATGCCGACGCGCTCACGCCACTCGCGCCCGCCGTCGGCGGGATCGGAGCCGAGCACGCGCACCGAGCCGCGCGAACGCTCGCGGAATCCTTCGAGGATCTCGACGATCGTCGTCTTGCCCGCGCCGTTCGGGCCGAGCAGCGCGAACACCTCGCCCTCGGCGATCTCGAAGCTGACGCCGCGCACGGCCTCGACCTCGCCGTAGGACTTGTGCAGGTCGTCGACGACGACTGCGCTCATGCGCTCGCTCCTTCGCCGGCTCCCCTCCGGGTCGCCGACTCGCACGCTCGCCGGCGAGCCGCGACGCTGGCTCCGCGCTCGCCTTCGGCCGCTCTTTCTACGCGAGCTTCCACGCGGAGCGCACGCCGGTGCCCTCCACCTTGCCCTCGTTCTTCAGCTTGATGAGATGGGCGTGGACCTGGCGGCCGGCCATGTCGAGCAGGCCCTCGGGCGTATCGGTGTAGAGGCGGCCGACGATGTCGGTGACCTTCGTCGGTCCCTCACCGAGCAGCTTCAGGATCTGGCGCTCGCGCAGGCGGCGGTGCTTCATGTACTCGTCGAGACGCGCCTGCGGTTCCTCGATCACGTCACCGTGCGCGGGACAGATGCGCGCGATGCGGCGCAGCTTGCGCAACCGGTCGAGCGACGCGAGGTACTGCGCCATGTCGCCGCCGCGCTGCGGGCTCACGACGGTCGTGGTGCCGTCGAGCACGTGGTCGCCGGTGAAGAGCACGCGCTCCTCTTCGAGGAGGAAGCACAGGTGGTTCGGCGCGTGCCCCGGCGTGTGCAGCACCTCGAGACCGAACTCCGTGCCCTCGACGACATCGCCGTCGTTCAGCACGCGGTCGAGCTTCAGGGTCACCCCGTCGGCCTTCGGGAACTTGCCGAACCCCGCGATCTGCGCGCCCGTCTTCTTCGCGATGGTGACGGCCGCGGGCCAGTGGTCGGGGTGCGTGTGCGTGAGCAGCACCCAGCGCACGCGCTCGGCCATCGACGCGCCGATGATGGCATCGACGTGCGTCTTCTCGTCGGGTCCCGGGTCGATCACGGCAACCTCGTCGATGCCGACGAGATACGTGTTCGTTCCGGGGCCGGTCATCAGACCGGGATTGGGTGCGACGACGCGCCGCACCAACGGCGAGAGCGCGCTCGCGACTCCGGGTGTCATGTCGGCCATCAGGCGACACCTCGTCGACCGGCGAGGCTCGCGGGCCCGGGTCGGTAGTCGGCGTCCATCGCCGCGAGATCGACATGAGGCTGCGAGGTCAGCGCGCGCCAGCCGCGCGTGGCGGTGGCGCGTTCCTCGTCGTTCAGCGCGACCCGTTGACCCGACGCGTCGGCGACGACGAGGGGAGGCTGCGTCGCGTCGGCGTTCGCCGCTCGCACTGCGTCGAGCAACGCGGTCGCCGTGCCGAACGTCTCGAGCACGCGCAGCGTGCGGTAGGTCGGGAAGATGAGCTCGAGATCGCCGCGCTCGTGACCCGCGATCGCGTCGGCGGGCCGGACCCACTGGGAGTGCACGAGCTCGCCGTCGTCGTGACTGCCCTCTTGTCCCGCGGGCGCGGGCGCGACGAGGAACCACGTGTCGTAGCGACGGGGCGCGCCCTCGGGCGTGAGCCAGTGGGAGAAGAGGTGGACGTCGCCGGCGTCGAGGGTCAGTTCGTGCGCGCGCAGCAGGTCGGCGAATCCGCGCTCGCCCGTGTTGAGCGCGATCCGGGCGCCTTCGAGCGCGACGGCATCGGGCGGACTCGGGGCGAGGACGATCCCGGCTTCCTCGAGCGTCTCCCGCAGCGCCGCGACCCAGATCCGAAGGCCGGCGGCGGGGACACCGAGCCGGGCGCTCGCGGCGCGGTCGTCGAGCCCGACGACCCGCTGTGTCAAGGCCGCGTCGCGGTCGGCGGGATCGATCGCGCCGCCCGGGAAGACCGATGCGCCAGGGCCGAACACCGACCGCGGGTTGCGCCGGAGCATGAAGACATGCAGGTCAGGGCGGTCGGCGACCAAGATGAGCGTCGCCGCCTCGCGCACGGGAGTCACGGAGCAAGTCTACGTGGGTGGGCCGGTGATCCTTCCCGCCCCTACGCTCCGCCGATGGACCCGCGGCGGTCGTTGCCGAGCGTCGAGCAGGTGCTCGCGGCGCTCGCCGCCGGCGGTTCGACCGCCGGCCTGCCGCATCCGGTCGTCGTCGAGTGCGCCCGCCAGGCGGTGAAGCACGCCGGCGAAGGGCTCGGGCGCAACGGCGCCGACGACGCGACGGCCGTGTTCGACGCCGTCGTGCGCGCCGCCGCCGATCGCCTCGCGTCCCGGCGCGCCGGCCTCCTCGGGCCGGTCGTGAACGCGACCGGCGTGTTGCTGCACACGAACCTCGGGCGCGCCCCACTCGGCGCCGACGCGATCGAGGCCATGCGCGCGGCCGCGGGCTACACGAACCTCGAGTACGGGCTCGATACCGGCCGGCGCGGCTCGCGCCAGGACCACGCGGCCGCGTTGCTCGCGCTCGCGTGCGGAGCGGAAGCCGGGCTCGTCGTCAACAACAACGCGGCCGCGGTGCTGCTCGTGCTCGCGGCGCTCGCGCGCGGTCGTGACGTGATCGTGTCGCGCGGCGAGCTCGTCGAGATCGGCGGCGGCTTCCGCGTGCCCGAGATCCTCGCGGAGACCGGCGCGCGCCTCGTCGAGGTCGGCACGACGAACCGCACGCGCCGCGCCGACTACGAACGCGCGATCACCGACGACACCGCGCTCGTGTTGAAGGTGCACGCGTCGAACTACCGCATGGTCGGCTTCACCGAGGCGACGCCGGTCGCCGAGCTCGCGACGCTCGGTCCTGCGGTCGTCGTCGACGCGGGTTCGGGTTTGCTCGACACGCGCACGCCCTGGCTCGCGTCGCCACCGAAGTGGCTGGGCGACGAGCCCGGCGTGCGCCAGTGCCTCGCCGCGGGCGCGCAACTCGTCACGTTCTCGGGCGACAAGCTGCTCGGCGGTCCGCAGGCGGGTGTGATCGTCGGCCGGGCGGCGGTCGTCGCGCAGCTTGCGCAGCACCCGCTGGCACGCGCGCTGCGGCCCGACAAGGTGACGCTCGCGGCGCTCGAAGCGGTCGCGCTCGCGTACCTCCGCGACGACGGCGCGGAAGTGCCGCTGTGGCGCATGGCCGCGACACCGGTCGCAGCATTGCGTGACCGCGCACGCGCGATCGCGAACAGGATGCCGGAAGCGACGGTGGTCGACACGGAGGCCGCGGCGGGCGGGGGCTCGGTACCCGGCCGCACGATCCCGTCGGCCGGCGTTGCGCTCGAGGTGCTCGACGTCGACGCCGCGCTCGCGTGCCTGCGCGTCGAGCGCATCGTGGCGATCGGACGCGACGGTGCGGTCGTCTGCGACCTGCGCACCGTCGATCCGGAGGACGACGAACGGTTGGGCCGCGCGCTGCACTCGCTGATCGAGCGCTGATCGGATGCGCGTCGTCGCGACCGCGGGTCATGTCGATCACGGCAAGTCGACGCTCGTGCTCGCGCTCACCGGCACCGATCCGGATCGCTTCCCGGAGGAGAAGGCGCGCGGGCTGACGATCGACCTCGGCTTCGCGTTCACAGAGCTCGGCGGCGACGTCGTCGGCTTCGTCGACGTGCCCGGTCACATCCGCTTCATCAAGAACATGCTCGCCGGGGTCGGCGCGGTCGAGGTCGCGATGCTCGTCGTCGCCGCCAACGAGGGTTGGAAGCCGCAGACCGAAGAGCACGCGCGCATCCTCGAGCTGCTCGGCGTCGGGCACGGGCTCGTCGTCGTCACGAAGGCCGACCTCGTCGACACCGACACGCTCGAGCTCGCGCAGCTGGAGCTCGCGGACCGCTTCGAGCACCGGCCGCTCGGCGACTGGCCCGTGGTCGTGGCCGACGCGGTGTCGGGTCGTGGTCTCGACGACGTGAAGGCCACGCTCACGCGCGTGCTCGCGGCCGCGCCCGCGGCGGCCGATCGTGGTCGTCCGCGACTTTGGGTCGACCGTTCGTTCGCGGCGCGCGGCGCGGGAACGGTCGTCACGGGGACGCTCGGCGGCGGATCGCTCGCGGTCGACGACGAGGTCGTGGTCGAGCCGTCGGGTCGGCGGGCGCGGGTGCGCGGTATCGAGTCGCACCACGACCGGCTGACACGCGCGGAGCCGGGCGCACGCGTCGCCGTGAACCTCGCGGGCATCGAGCGGGGCGACGTCGCGCGCGGCGACGCGCTCGTCGTGCCCGGCCAGTGGTTGCCGGTGACCGCGTTCGACGCGGAGCTCACGATGGTGCCGGGCGAGGAGCCGGTGACGCGCGGTGTGCTCCAGGCGCACGTCGGCTCGGGTGTGCATCCCGCGCACGTGCGCGCGCTCGACGATCCGCGCTTCGTGCGCGTCCGCCTCGCCGGCACGCACCTCCCTCTCGCGCCGGGCGACCGGCTCGTGCTGCGATCGTCGGCTCGACGCACGACCGTCGCGGGCGCGACCGTGCTCGACGTCGCGCCGACTCGACGCGCCGCGGACGCGCCCGCGCGCCTCGACCGACCGCTCGGTGAACGTGTGCTCGCGGCGCGGCCGTGGGCGCGCGCCAACGACGTCGACGCGCTCGCAGGCACGGATCTCGCCGGCGCGCAGACAATGCTCGACGCGGTCGTCGCCGGGGGCCACGCGGCGGTCGTCGGCGTGTGGACGGTCGCGACCGACACTCGAGACGCGCTGCTCGCGCGCGCCGTCGCGGTGACCGAGCGCCACGAGCGCGACCACCCCGTCGAGCGCGGCATCGATCTCGCGGTGCTCGCGTCGCGCCTCGATCTCGACGTTCCCCGCCTGCGCGCGGTGCTCGCGACCGACGAACGGCTACGCGTGGAGCGCGACGTGGTGTCGACCGGCGCCGCATCGACACTGCCGGCGGACGCGCAGCGGTTTCTCGACGCATTGCGCGCCGCGCCGTTCGCGCCGCCGTCGCCGGCAGAGGTAGGCGTCGGCGCCGACGTGGTGCGCGTGCTCGTGAAGGACGGCGCGGTCGTGGCGCTCGACGGGATCTACTTCGCCGCGGAAGCGGTCGAGGAGGCGCGCCGGCGCGTGAGCCGCGCGCTCGACACGCGGCCGGCGCTCAAGCTGTCCGATGTGCGCGATCTGCTCGGCTCGACTCGCAAGTTTGTCGTGCCGATCGCGACGCGGCTCGATTCCGAAGGCATCACCCGTCGACGCGGCGACGAGCGCATCGCCGGTCCGCGGGCGGCGAACTACTCGTCGGGCGGGTAGACGATGCCGCCCGTGTCCGGCCGCTGGATCGAACCGAAGCTCGACTCGTAGTTCGAGAGGTTCTCGTTGATCGTCCGCAGGAAATCGAACAGGACGGTCGGTGGAACCCGCACGCGTGCGACAACCTGGCACGGAACCCGCGTCACCGCGTTCCCGTCCTCGTCGGTACCCGGCATCGCGGGCTGCGTGACCGCGAAGTCGAGCGTGAACTCGTGTGGTGTGTGCCACACGCCGAGGAAGTTCGAATAGACGCCGACGACCTCGTTCTCCGAGATCGACATCTCGAAGCGGACCTGCGGTTCGGATGACATGGCCCGAGCTTACGGGTCGGTTCGCGCGGCGCTACCCCGAGCGACGATCGAGCACCGCGCGGCGCTCGTTCTCGGTGAGACCGCCCCAGATGCCGTGCGGCTCGCGGATCTGCAGCGCGTACTCGAGGCACGCCACGCGCACGGCACACGCGTTGCAGATCGCCTTGGCGCGGTTCTCGCGCGCGTCCCGTTCCTCGCGTCGCTCCGGCCATGTCGGCGGAAAGAAGACGCGCGACTCAGGACCCCGGCAGGCGGCTTTGACCTGCCAAATGTCAGCGACCGTCCCGGTTGCCAGCATCCCTTTCCCCCCTCGGAGTGGGCAACGCGGCGGAAGGTACTGCCCGTTGCTTCTCCCCGACAAGGGTCAGGTATGGATTTCGCGCGCGCCGCCGCTCTCGGGTTCCACTTCGAGCACGAGGCCGTCGATGGCCACGACACGGATCGCATCGCCCGCCGGGATCGGTGTCGCGCGATTCGTGCGCGCGCGCCATCGCGCGCCACGTAGTCGGACGACACCATCGGGATCGACCGCCACCTCCGCGGTGCCCATCTCGCCCACGAGCCCCTCGCGCCCCACCGTCGGCGTCGCGAAACGCGATCGGATCATCGCGGTCATGCCGCCGACCATGAAGGTGGCCGTCAACCCGCACACGATCACGATCGACCACCACGTCGGGTCGAGGCGCGACGAGCCGCCGTAGAGCGTGAGCGAGCCCGCGACGAGCCCGGCGGCACCGATGCCCGTCCACACACCGAGCGTGCCCGCCTGCACATCGACGGTGAACCCGAAGATGCCGAACATGAGGAGACCGACCGCCCACCACTGCACCGGGAGGTGCGAGAAGCCGGTGAGGCCGCCGACGAGCGCGAGCGCGCCGACGAGCCCCGCGAGCCCGATCGACGCCGTGTAGAACTCGAACACCAGCAGCGCGAGGCCCGCGACGAACAGCATGTACGCGACCCACGGGCCGTCGAGTGTGTGCAGCAGCTGATCGCCGAGTCCGAGCTTGGAGAAGCGGACGTCCTGGTTCGGCTGCTTGCGCCGGCCGCGCCCGGTGCCGATGACGGTCGCGGTCGAGAGGCGGCGCGCGCCGGCCGCGGTCTGCACGGTCTTGTTGTCGAGGCCGACGACGAGGTCGCCGAGCACGTTGTCGACGCGGTCGACGGTGTGCGACGCGCCCGCGTCGTCGGCGTTCAGACGCGCGCCGTCGAAGAGCCGCTTCGTCGCGCTCTGGCGCGACGACGGCACGTTCGCCGCGATCCACGCGTCGACCGACGGCGCGATCTCGTCGCCGGGATGATCGAGGCGCACCGGCGTCGCAGGACCGACGTGTGATCCGGGTGTGATCGACAGCACCGCGGCCGACTCCGCGAGCACCGCGGCGCCACCGCGCGCGGTCGAGCCGGTCGGCCCGATCCACACCGCGATCGGCACGGTCGCCTCGTGAATGCGCTTCGCGAGCGCGGCGACGTCGACGTCGACCGCGCCGCTGGAGTCGAGTTGGAACACGAGCAGCGTCGAGTGGCGGTGCTCGGCGCGGTCGATCGCGCCGCGAATCAGGCTCGCGTTCGGCGGATCGACGAGCCCTTGCACCTGCACGACGTCGATGCCGGGGAGCGACGCGGGTGTCGCCGCGCGGGCGGCTCCGGCGAACGCGCCGAGCAGCGGCGCAGCGAGCGCGACGGCGGCGCACACCCCCATCCACCAGCGCCGACGTTGGTGGAAGGGTCGCATCGTCACTCCCGTAGCATGCAGGGGATGGAGCCGGCCCGTTTCTGCTCCACGTCGCGCGTCGTGATCGTGGCGGGCAAGGGTGGAGTCGGAAAGACCACCGTGACCGCCGCACTCGCGGTGGCCGCGGCCCGCACGGGCATGAGCGTGCTCATCGTGGAAGTCGAGGGCAAATCGGGGCTCGCGTCCGCCTTCGATCGCCCCGCGCTCACCTACGACGAAGCGCACCTCGACGACGGCATCATCGCCCGCACGCTCACGCCGGACGCCGCGCTCCTCGACTACCTCGTGAGCCACGGCATGAAGCGCATCTCGAAACGCCTCGCGGCGTCGGGCGCGCTCGACGTGGTCGCGACCGCGGTGCCCGGGATGAAGGACATCCTCGTGCTCGGCAAGGTGAAGAGCATCGAGCAGGACCGCACCGCGGATCTCATCGTGCTCGACGCGCCCGCGGCCGGGCACGCGATCTCGTTCCTGCTCTCGGCGCGCGGTCTCGTCGACGCGGTGCGTGTCGGTCCGGTGCGCAAGCAGGCGCAGGACGTCATCGAGCTGCTGTCGGATCCGCTGCGCTGCCAGGTGATCCTCGTGACGATTCCGGAAGAGACGCCCGTCAACGAGCTCGTCGACACCGCGTTCGCGATCGAGGACCGCGCCGGCGTCGCACTCGGACCGGTGGTGGTGAACGGGTGCTACGACGCGCCCGAGTACGCGCTCGCGGCGGCGGCTCCCGACGCGATCGCGGCCGACGCGACGACGATCGACCGGTTCGTGTCGCCGCGCGAAGCCGAAGACCTCGCGCACGCGGCCGAGTTTCGCGCCGCGCGGTACGCGATCCAGCAGGAGCAGGCGGCGCGCCTCGCGGACCGGTTGCCGTTGCCCCAGCTGCGGTTGCCGTTCCTGTTCCACTCCGAGCTCGGCCGCCGCGAGATCCATCACCTCGCCGACGCGTTGACCGCGCAGATCGAGCTGCTGCCCGAACCCTCCGCAGTTGGGTCGTGACGAACCCGGCGCTCGCTCAGCTGATCGAGAAGGACTCGATCATCATCTGCTGCGGCAGCGGCGGTGTCGGCAAGACCACGACCGCGGCGGTGATCGCGCAGGCGGCCGCACGTCGAGGGCGCGACGCGGTCGTCGTCACGATCGATCCGGCGAAGCGGCTCGCGAACGCGTTGGGACTCGACGAGCTCTCGGACTCGCCGTCGGAGGTGCCGCGCGCGATGTGGGATCCGTCGGGCGCGGCGCCGCGCGGCGGTCGTCTCTCCGCGCTCATGCTCGACACCAAGACGACGTTCGACCGTCTCGTCACGCGGTACGCGGGCGGTGAGGAACAGGCGCAGCGGATCCTCGACAACGGCTTCTACCGCAACGTCTCGGGCGCGCTCTCGGGCACGCAGGAGTACATGGCGATGGAGAAGCTGTACGAGCTGCACGACGACGGTGGCTTCGAGCTCATCGTCGTCGACACGCCGCCGACGCGACACGCGCTCGACTTCCTCGACGCGCCCGACCGGCTGTTGCGCATGCTCGACAACCGCATCTTCCGTCTCTTGATGATGCCGACGCGCGCGTATCTGCGCGTCGCCAGCGTCGCGGTGCAGACGTTCCTGCGCACGATCTCGCGCGTCGTCGGTACCGAGGTCGTCGACGACATCGTCGCGTTCTTCCGAGCGTTCGAGGGCATGGAAGCCGGGTTTCGCGACCGCGCGACCCGCGTGCGCGCGCTCCTCGCCGACGGCGGTGCCGCGTTCGTGCTCGTCACTTCGCCGCGTCGCGACGCGATCGACGAGGCGTCGTACTTCGCGCGCCGGCTCGCGTCGGAGGATCGGTCGATCGCGGCCCTGATCGTCAACCGCGTGCATCCCGCGTTCGGCGACGAGCTCGCCGAGGGTTTGCGGCTGCGTGCGGGCGAGCTACGCACCGTCGACGGCGACGCGGGCGTACGCCTCGCCGCGCTCTACGACAACCTCGCCGACTTCAACGAGATCGCGGCGCGAGAGCGCTCGCACCTCGCCGACCTCGAGGAGTGGGTCGGCGACGCCGCGGTCGCGTACGTGCCGTTCCTCGCCCACGACGTGCACGACCTCGACGCCCTCTCCGAGATCGGCGCCGAGATCTTCGGCGAGTAACGTCCCCGGCCGTGACCACGATCCTCGTCGCCGCCGAAGCCGAGTGGGTGCGCAACCAGGTGCGCACCGCCTTCGTCGGGCCGGGCCAGGAAGTGGTCGAGGTCACGCGCGGCCAGGAGGTCAAGGGCGCGGTGCTCGAGCACGACCCCGACCTCGTGGTGCTCGACCTCCAGATCGCCAACATGGGCGGGATCGCCGTCGCGATCGACCTGCGCAACGAGGAGTCGGCGTGGCGGCTCCCGCACAGCACGCTCCTGTTGCTGCTCGACCGCGAGGCCGACCGCTTCCTCGCGACGCGCGCCGACGTGGAGGCCGTGCTCGTGAAGCCGGTCGACGCGGGCACGCTCCGGCGGACGGCGAAGCGACTGCTCGCGGAGCGGGCCGAGCGCATCGCGAGTGAAGAGCGCGAAGCCGCCGACGCCGCGGCCGACGCGTGACCGCCCTCTCCGACGACGAGCTGGCCGCCGCGATCGCGCAGCGGGCCGGCGAGCTGCTGCTCGAGGTGCGCGCGACCGCGCAGTCAGAAGGCGTCGACGACAAGACGACGCGCAGCCGCGGCGACCTCACGAGCAACGAGCTGATCCTCGCCGAGCTCGCGCGTGAGCGACCCGACGACGCGGTGTTGTCGGAGGAGTCGAAGGACGACCCGATCCGACTCGCGGCCGAGCGCGTCTGGATCGTCGACCCGCTCGACGGCACGCGCGAGTTCGCGGAGTTCGGACGACCCGACTGGGCCGTGCACGTCGCGCTCGTCGTCGCGGGCACGCCGGTCGCGGCCGCGGTCGCGTTGCCCGCGCTGGGCGAGGTGCTGTCGACCGCGAACCCGCCCTCGCTCGCGCCGGCGCACGCCGGCGCAGTCCGCCTCGTCGTCAGCCGCACGCGGCCACCGAAGGTGACCGAGTTCCTCGCGTCGACGATGACGGCCGAGCTCGTGCCGATGGGCTCGGCGGGCGCCAAGACGATGGCGGTCGTGCGCGGCGAAGCCGACGTCTACGCGCATGGCGGCGGACAGTACGAGTGGGACTCGGCCGCGCCGGTCGGCGTCGCCGCGGCCGCGGGGCTGCACGTGTCGCGACTCGACGGCTCGCCCCTCGTCTACAACCAGCCCGATCCGTATCTCCCCGACCTGCTCGTGTGCCGCCCCGAGCTCGCGGAGACCGTTCTCGCCGCGCTCGCCGCGGCACCCCCGGACACGGCTGATTGACCGGAGGCCTTCGCAGGCTCGACCACTACACTCATCTCTCCCACGGGGCGTAGCGCAGCTTGGTTAGCGCGCAGCGTTCGGGACGCTGAGGTCCCGGGTTCAAATCCCGGCGCCCCGACCAACCAACATTGCTGCAGGTGACACGCTGCGCCGGTGCTCCGGCGTCGATCGCGCTCAGGCGCCGACCCCGCGGGACCGGCGCGACGGCGAATGCGAGTCTCGTCGCCGACTCGCCTCCAGGCCGTCGAGTTGAGTGAGCTCCGTATTGCAGATCGCGCCGCGAGACCCGCTGCTTTCCCGCAGCTGCTTCCGATCGATGTCGTGGGCTTGCCCGCGTCAGGCCCACTCCTCGGAACGCCGTGGCAGTCGGCCACGCGCTCACAACGCCCGATCCGCCACCGCTCTGCGCGCGGGCCGATCGGCAGATCTGTAGGTGACGACCGGGCTATACCGGTCGGGCGCGTTGCTGGGGATGGATCGTTTCGCCACGAGCCAGCATCTCTACGAATTGATCGACCCGACGAGAGCGAGTCTCGGCACGCTTCGCGGTTTCGATGCGGTACAACACCGCGTATCGGTTGGCCCCGCTCAGGTCGGCGAACATCTTCTGCGCAGCAGAGTTGGCCGCCAATGCGGCCGCGAGATCGGCCGGAACCGATGCCTCTGCCTGTCCCGAATACGCGGCGGCCCAGCGGCCATCGGCCTTGGCTTGGTCGATCTCAGCGAGCCCGGACGGCCGCATCCGGCCCGCCGCGATCAGTTCCTCGGATATGCGGAGATTGCGCTTCGACCACTGACTCGTGCGGCGCCTGGGAGTGAACCGCTGCGCGAACGTCGCGGCGTCGCGGCTTCGCTTCTGGCCGTCGATCCATCCCTGGCATAGCGCTTCTTCCAGAGCCGCGGCATAGGTCAGGCTGGTCGGGTCAGTCATGCCTTTCTTGGCGAGGACCAACCAAACACCGTCGGAACGGTCGCAATGCGCGTCAAGCCAGGCGCGAAACGCGGCCGCGTCCGAAACGATCAAGGTCGGAACATCAAGTCCTGCCATACGCCGCCCAGATTGCTCGCTCTGCGCTCCTCATGGAAGCTGGCGGTCATCAGTCGCAGCGACGACGAAGTCGAGAGGGCACGGCGCGCATCGAGCGGACGTGACCGGCAGGCCTTCGTGGGCCGCTCGCGCGGACTGAACGACCAACCCCGTTTCTCCGGATCTGCCGCCTCGGGGCCGCCGAGGCCCGGCTTCGCCACGCGGAGCGGTTACCATGGCGGGTCGCTCCTGAGCGACACGCTTCGTGGGAGTCTTCCCACACTCGGTCCTCGTTGCTCGAAACGCTGCGTCGATCGTCACCAGCGTTCGCAACTATCAGAGGATTCTCTCTTGTCGTTCTCAGAACTCGGCGTCTCCGCCGAACTCGTCGTCGCGCTCGAAGCGCGCGGCATCACCGCCCCGTTCCCCGTCCAGACCGCCACGATCGCCGACGGCCTCGCCGGCCACGACCTCTGCGTCGAGGCTCCGACCGGATCGGGCAAGACCCTGGCGTTCGGTATCCCGCTCGTCGCGCGCGTCGGTCGCGCCGCGCCCAAGCGGCCGCGCGCACTCGTGCTCGCGCCGACGCGTGAGCTCGCCGCGCAGATCAGCGCGGAGTTGGCCCCGCTCGCCACCACGCGTCGCAAGCGCGTGCTCGCCGTGTACGGCGGCGTGGGCTACGAGCAGCAGCTGCGCGCGCTGCGCCGCGGCGTCGAGATCCTCGTCGCGTGCCCCGGCCGGCTGCAGGACCTCGTCGACCGCGCGGCCGTCGTGCTCGACCAGATCGAGATCGTCGTCATCGACGAGGCCGACCGCATGGCCGACATGGGGTTCCTTCCCGTCGTGCGGAAGCTGATCGACCGCACGCCCTCGACGCGCCAGACCCTGCTGTTCTCGGCGACCCTCGACGGCGACATCTCGGCGTTGACCACGGGTTACCAGCGCGACCCGCGCCGGCACACCGTCGCGGCGGCGGCGGGCCAGGAGCAGAAGCTCGAGCACCGCTTCGTCGACCTGGAGCCGGGCGCGCTCGTCGATCACACCGCAGAGCTGATCCGCGCCGAAGGCCCCACGATCGTCTTCTGCCGCACCCGTCACCGTGCCGACCGCATCTCGAAGCAGCTGCGCGCCGCCGGCATCGAGGCCGCGGCCATCCACGGCGGTCTGTCGCAGAACAAGCGTGATCAGACGCTCGCGCGATTCAAGGCCGCGCGTCTCAGCGCGATCGTCGCGACCGATGTCGCCGCGCGCGGCGTCCACGTCGACGACGTGGCCTGCGTCGTCCACTTCGATCTGCCCGCCGACGCGAAGACGTACGTGCACCGTTCGGGACGCACCGGCCGCGCCGGCGCCACGGGCACCGTCGTGAGCCTCGTCACTCGCGAGCAGCGCGCGGAGGGCCGAGCGCTCCGGGCGCAGTTCGCGCCGTCAGAAGCGGACAAGTCGCGAGCACACAACGAGCGGGCCGCGCGTCCGGCGAACCCGCGATCCGGTCGTCGCCGCTCCCGCAATCCGCGCCGCACCCGTTCGGCTTCGTAAGCGCGCCAGGCCTTCGGGCCCTTCCACCGGTGGCGTCAGCCACCCACGGTCGCGGCGCGGAGGTGCGCGTCGTGATCAGAACCCGACGAGTCCCGGCCGCAATCGTCGCGCGCTACGCGGGCGGTGCCGTGGGCGTCGGCGCGCCCTACGGGTGGCCGGTGAGCGTCGCCCGGCGTTCGACGCGCCAGGTCGCGATCGCGAGCGCGACGGCGACGCAGCCGATCACGGTCGTCGCGACCGAGTCGGCCCATGTCCAACCCAACGCGCGCGTGGCGACGGTGCCCGCCAGCGTGACGGCGGCTTGCATCGCACCGATTCCAGAGAGATGGCCGTCCGAGCGCAACGCGGCGCTGCCGACGCGGCGCGCGACCTGAACCTTGCGGGCGGACAACACGCTCAGCGCGACCAACGAGACCGCCGCGAGCACGACACCGACGTTGGACGCTTCACCGGCGCGGCCCATTGCGAGCCGCACCGCGCCGACCGCGATCGCGCCGAGACCCACCGAGAACAGACCGACGAGCACGACGAGGTGCGCCGCGCGCTCCGATGTGCTCGACAGTGCGTCGTCACGCAGGCCGCGCCGGAAATGGAGGCACAGCGCGATCGACCCGATCGCGTCGACGATGCCGATCGCACCGAACGCGACGAGCACCGCGGTACTGCTGCGGATGCCGACGACGATCGACGCCGCGCTCGCGCACACGGTCCACGCCACGCTCACGAGCGAGACTCGCAGCGCGGCATTCACGTGGGGACGGTGCATTCCGTCGTGATGCATTCCGTCGTCGTGCAATCCGTCGCGGCTCATCGGGACGCCTCCACCGGCTCGTGCCGACCAGACTTCCCGGCGCACCCTGAATGTGACGGAACCGGCTCCAGGCTACGCGAGCCGACGACTCGCGGGCGCGACTCGGGGCGGTCTACCTAGAAGCGCTGCTGCGGCCCGGCGGCGGAGCCGTTCGTGAAGGTGATCGTCTCGGCATTGCTCGTGATCGCGCCGGTGGAGACGCGCACGTCGAGCACCCACGGCGCGTCACCGAGGTCCTCCTGCAGGATCTGCGCCATCCGGCTCGCGTTCGTGTTGCTCGTGGTGAGCCGCGTGCCGTCCGGGCTCACCTCGAGGACCGTGCCGGTGAAGCGGAAGTGACGCATCGACCCGGTGAAGAACCCGATCGACGTCGCACCGGTCAAGCCGCTTCCCGTCAGCGTGAAGATCGGCCCCGGGTGATGCGCGAGGTTCACCGAGGCCGGGCGCGCCCGCACGAGCTGCGGACCGTCGAGCGTGATCACGTCGGTCGGACCCGCCGCGGACACGAATCCGTCGACGGTGACGCGCACGTCGAGTGTGTAGCGGCTCTGATCGCCGAACTCCTCGTGCAGGATGTTCTCGATGCCCGCTTCCTCGGTCGCGTGCGTCGTGATCTGCGTGCCGTCGGCGCTGACCGCGAACTTGCTCGGGTCCAGATGGAACAGCCGCTGTGAGCCCGAATAGAACCCGACCGCGGACGCACCCGTGAACCGCGAACCGGTGATCGTCCACGTCGGCGCGAGCCGGCCGACATCCGACTCGGCCGGCGTCACGCTGCTCACGACCGGTCCGGTTCCGACCGTGATGGTCTGTGCGTTGCTCGTGATCGCGCCGGTCGAGGCGCGCACGTCGAGCACCCACGGCGGATCACCGAGATCTTCCTGAAGGATCTGCGCGATGGCGGTCGGGTCGATGTTGGCGGTGGTGATCTTCGTGCCGTCGGCGTTGACGGTGAGATGACTCGCGACGATATGGAAGTGACGCGTCGTACCCGTGTAGAAGCCGACCGACGTCGCGCCGGTGAAGCCGCTCCCGTTCAGTGTGAAGGCCGGGCCGGGGTGCACGCTGAGGTCGACGCTTCCCGGTCGCGCGCCCGTGATCATCGGACCGTTCAGCGTGATCACGTCCGCGGGCGTCGCGACCGAGGTCGCGTCGCCGACGCTGACGCGCACGTCGAGTGCGTAACTGCTCTGATCGCCGAACTCCTCGTGGAGGAGGTTCTCGAGCCCTGCTTCCTGCGTTGCGTGCGTCGCGATCTGCGTACCGTCCGCGTTGACCGAGAAGTTGCTCGGGTTCTCGTGGAACAGACGATCGCTGCCCGAGTAGAAGCCGACCGCGGTCGCACCGGTGAACCCGGATCCGGTGATCGTCCACGTCGGAGCGAATCGGCCGACATCCGACTGCGACGGGGTCACCGCGCTCACGGCGGGACCGGTCAGGATGCGGCCGCCGCCCGCGGTGCCCTGCGGAACGTACGCGTAGCTCGGGTTCGAGAGCTCGAGCAGGAAGTCGAGCTCCGCATCCGTCGTCGGCTCGCCCGGGAGCACGGTGACAACAACCTTCCGACTCGTCGTCCCCGCGGGGAAGGCGAGCGTGCCGCTCGTCGCGTCGTAGTCGGTGCCCGCGATCGCGGTGCCGTCCTGCGTGACGTCGTCGAGGTACGCGGGATCCGATTGCGCGGACGACAACGCGACCGTGAACACGATCGTCGCGGTGCCGCTCGTCGGACGCGCGACCGGGCCCTTCGTCGACACCGACACGGTCGGCAACGTGAGGTTCGAGTTCGTGATCGTGAACGCGTCGCCGGAGCCGACATCCGACGTCTCGTCCTGCATGACCAGGCCCCACACCGAGCTCTGCCGCACCGACCTCGGATGCGTCGCGACGTACGCACCGAGCGGACCGCCGTTCACGTCCGTCGACGCGAAAGGAACCGGGTTGTACGGAGGCACGCCGCCGTTCGCGCTCTCGGAGTAGTCGATCGCGCCGACGAACGCGCTGCCACCCCAGGAACCGTTCACGACGATCGTCTTCGTGAAGCCCTGGCTGGGCGAGCTGATCGTCGCGGTCAACGCGCTCGGGTCCACGGACTCCGAGAGCTGGATCTGCGTACCGGGAAGCGTGCCGAGGAATCCGTGCGGGTCGTACGGCTGGCCGTTCAGCAGCGCGTTCATGAGGTTGAACTGCGAGTAGCCGCCGCCGCTGCTCGGCGCGCAGAACGACTCGACCATCACGTACTGGCCGCCGACCTCGAGCGTCTGCTGCAGGCCCGGTTGCGACGATCGCTCGGCCACCGGCACGAGGCCGCACTGCAGTGTCGGGACCGTGACCGTCGTACTCACCGTCACCGTCGTGCCGGTGTCGAACGCGTACCCCGCCTGCCCCGCGATCTGCTGCACGCGGCCCGGGTTCGCGACCGCCGGACGGAGGATGCCAGCCCGGTGCGCCGGCCGTTGCGGCGCGCCGACGCGCGTGCGCGCCGTCGCCGAGCCACCCGGCAGCGTCGAACCGCAGACGACCACGGCGACGAACGCCGCGCGCGCTCCTCTTGCCACCCCTGACCCGCCCCGGCCCACGCGGCGCACCGTACGACCGCGGCCGGGACCGACGCAACGGCGCGGCCGGAGGAGCGCGGTCGCGCCTCGACTCAGCGCAGGTCGAGCACCGATCGGTCGAGCCCGGCGACGTCGTCGGCGCCGACGAGCATCATCGTGCGGACGAGGTCGGCCCGGAACCACTCGAGCATCCGCTCGACGCCGCGCTCGCCGGCCGCGCCCAGCGCGTAGAGGTACGCGCGGCCGGCCATGCACGCGTCGGCCCCCGCGGCCAGCGCCTTCACGATGTCGCTGCCGCGCCGGACGCCGCCGTCGCAGATGATCTCGATCCGCCCACCGACCGCGTCCGCGACCGGCGCGACGAGCGACAGCGCGGCCGGTGCACCGTCGAGCTGACGACCGCCGTGGTTCGAGAGCGCGATCGCCTGCACACCCGCGTCGGCTGCGAGGCGCGCGTCGTCGACGGTCTGGATGCCCTTGATCACGATGGGCCCGCTCCACACCGAGCGCAGCCACTCGACATCGCGCCACGAGAGCTCGGGATCGAACTGCGTGTTGATGTAGTCGGAGAGGGTCACCGGCGACGCGCCGTCGCCGACGTCGCGCCCGACCACGTTCGCGAATCGGATCGGCTCGCTGCGCACGAACGCCCACGTCCAGGCCGGGTGCAGCGCGCCGTCGATGATCGTGCGCGGTCCGATCGCGGGTGGCAGCGAGAAGCCGCGGCGCACGTCGCGCTCGCGCCGGCCGAGCACCGCGCTGTCGACAGTGAGCACGAGCGCCTCGTAGCGCGCGGCCGCGGCCCGTTCGATCATCTCCTTCACGAGGCCGCGATCGCGCCACACGTAGACCTGGAACCAGAGCCGGCCGTCGCTGACCGCGCGCACCTCTTCGATCGAGCGCGTGCTCAATGTCGACAGCGTGTACGGCAGTCCCGCGCGCGCGGCCGCGCGCGCGACCGCGAGCTCACCCTGCGGATCGGCGATGCGCGTGAAGCCCGTCGGTGCGAGCGCGAGTGGGTACGCGAGCGGCGCGCCGAGGATCTTCGACTCGAGCTTGACGTTCGTGACCCCGCGCAGCACCCGCGGACGGAACGTCGTCTCTGCGAACGCGCGCTCGTTCGCGTGCAGCGTGCGCTCGTCCTCCGCGGCGCCGTCGATGTAGTCGAAGACACCACCTGGAAGTCGACGCTTCGCGATGCGGCGAAGATCCGCGACCGACGCGGCTCGCCGCAGGCGCCGCGCGACGGGGTCTGTCTCGATCGGCTCGAACCGGATGACCGACCGCAGCGTGTCGAGGACGCTCACGTCGGGAGTCTCTCATCGTGCGGGATCGCTCGCCGGGTCAGCTCGCGAGACGAAGCGACGCCGCGAGCGGCGCGCGCAGCGAGGTGCGACCCTCGGCCCACGCGCCCAACAGGCGGCGGGCGAGGTCGTCTTCGAGCAACGCGACGGCGCGCGCACCGAAGGCGACGTCGGCGGCGAGCTCGGGCTCGTCGTGGATCAGACCGCCGGCCATCCGTTCGAGCGCAACGTGTTGATGCCACTCGTCGGCCTCGACGTGCGCGGTGTAGAAGGGCGCGCCTTCGGGCACGCGTAGTCGCTCCAACGCGGCCACGTACCGGCCCATCGGGACGACCGAGCACATCTCGAACAGCGCGAGGTGGCCGACGAGCGCGCCCCGCCAACGCCGGTGCAGACCGAAGTACGAGACGAGGTTGACGGTCGAGAGCGTCGCGCCGGGCACGAGGTCGAGCAGCGCGCCGTAGCGCGCGTCGAGTCCGAGCGCACGCATCGTGTCCGCGAAGAGCTCCGCGTGCATCGACGTCCGTCGTCCGTTGCCGTACTCGTCGGCCTGGATCTCGATCACGGCCGCCTTGGCGGTGCCGGAGAGGCGCGGGATCACCCACGTGTGTGGGTCCGCTTCCTTGAGCTGATACGGCGCGCGATGCACGGCGAACTCGCGCATCTGGTCGAGCGTGCCGCGCTCGGCCATGAACGCCGAGACCGACGGACCGTCGGAGCTCGCCAACCGCCGCAGCGCGTCGAAGACCGCGCGTGGCTCGGTCGGGGCGCGTCCGAAACGCTCGTCGACCCCTGCCCGCAACCGCGAGAGAAACGCGCCTTCGAGTCGGGCCGTCAGCGCGAGCAGCGCGGGATGCCACTCGAGCTCATCCGAGACCCCCGCAAAGCCTCGGTACCGAAGCTCGTACGCGCAGTAGAGCGCGAGCGGCTGGTCCTCGCCGTCGAGCGCGTCGTCGGCGAACGCCACGCGATCGAGCGCAGCGAGGTGCTCCTCGCAAGGATCGCGCAACGCGCGCAGCAGCGACACGCTCACCGGCCCCCGGGGCTCCGGAAGGGGCGGTCCCGCACCGCGAGTCACCTGCATGGTCGACGGCGGTACCCAGTGCGGCTCCGCCGCAACCGAGGCAACGGCCGTTTCAGGGTCCCCCGCGCGGGTAGATCGCGCCGCGTGGCCGCGCCCGAGCCGCTCGCGCTTTCGTACGTGTTGCCCGTCCGCGCCGACGCGCCGGCGCGCGAGCTCACGCCGTATCTCGAATGGCTCGGCGCGCACGTCGACGTCGTCATCGTCGACGGATCCGAGTCGCAGACCTTCGCGACGCATCACGAGTGGTGGAGCGGTTGCGCACGCCACATCCCCGTTGATCCTGCGCGCGCGACACCCAACGGCAAGGTCGGCGGCGTACTCACCGGCCTGACCGAGTGCGCGCACGATCGCGTCGTCATCGCCGACGACGACGTGCGCTACGACCGGCCCGCGCTCGAACGGGTCGCACGGCTCCTCGACGGTGCCGACGTCGTGCGTCCGCAGAACGTGTTCACGCAATGGCCGTGGCACGCATGGTGGGACACGGGGCGGACGCTGCTGGCCCGCCTGACCGGCGGTGACTGGCCCGGAACCCTCGGCGTGCGACGCGACTTCCTCCTCGCCCTCGGCGGCTACGACGGCGACGTGATGTTCGAGAATCTCGAGCTCGTTCGGACGGTCGTCGCGGGCGGGGGCCGCGAGCACGTCGCGCTCGACGTCGTGGTCGGGCGGCTGCCGCCGCCGGCCGGGCAGTTCCGCGGCCAGCGCGTGCGACAGGCCTACGACGAGCTCGCGCGCCCCGCGCGCCTGGCGGTGCAGCTGTGTCTCCTGCCGCTCCTGCTCGTGGGCGGCCGGCGGATCGCGATGCGCGTGCTGCTCGCGAGCGTCGTGGCCGCGGAGATCGGGCGCCGCCGCGCGGGTGGGAAGCGCGACTACCCGGCCGTCGCGGTGCTCGCCGCGCCCCTGTGGGTCGGCGAACGCGCGATCACCGTGTGGCTCGCCGTGCTGCAGCGTGTGTGTCGCGGCGGCACCGCCTACCGCGGTTCCCGCATCCGGCGCGCCGCGTCGCGACCGACCGCACTGCGCGCCCGGTTCGCCCCGGGGCGCCGGTGTTGACACGACGGGCCAAGGGGTAGAGCGCGCGCCACGTGTCCGTGACGAGGAGAGATGAGATGCCGACGAAGAGGGCGAACGTCAAGAACGAGAAGCAGTACGAAGCCCTGAAGGACAAGGGCATGTCGAAGTCGCGCGCCGCGAAGATCGCCAACTCACCCGGCGCTTCGAAGCGCGGTGGCAAGAAGTCGGGCTCGGGCGGCGACGCCCGCCAGGGCGGCACGACGGCGCAGCACAAGGCCGCGGGCCGCAAGGGCGGACGCGCCGCCGCGAAGAAGGCGACCAAGAAGACCGTGAAGAAGAGCACGGCCAAGAAGCGCGCCGCGAAGAAGTCGACGAAGAAGCGCTGACCGTCAGCGCGGGACGGACAGGTCGCGGTCGAGCAGCGCGCCAAAGACTCGATCGAGCGTCTCCGACGCGTCGTCCAGCAGATCCGACGCAAACGCCTCGTGCAGTGTCCACGCTCCGCAGAGCGCTCCGAACAATCGAACGATCATGTCGCCCTCGCTACCCAACGCCGCGTGCGACCAACGCCGTCACGGCGGCGCGACCGTTCAGCCGATACACACACGCGCTGGCCGAGTCGCCGCAGCCGCGAACAGCGCGAGGATTGTTCCGGCAGCTCACGGGTACGGAGGGCCCGAGTCCGACAGCGCGGCTCCTCACCGATCGACCGGAGCCAGCACGATGTCGTCGGGACCCACCGATCCGTTTTCGGGACGTCCGCCCGCGCTCGTCGCGCTTCGCGCCGCGGGACTCGGCGATCTCTTGACCGCCGTGCCCGCGCTGCACGCGCTGCGCGATGCGTTCCCGAAGCATCGCCGTTACCTCGCGACGTCGGCGAGCTACGCGCCGCTCGTCGAGCTCATCGGCGGCTACGAGCTCCTCGACGTCGCGGGGCGCTCACAGCTACCCGACATCGAGGACCTCGATGTCGCCGTGAACCTGCACGGCTCGGGACCGCAGAGCCATCGCGCACTGCTCGCGCTGCACCCGCGCGCGCTCGTCGCGTTCGCGAGTCCCGGCGCGTTCGACAACGGTCCGCCGTGGCAACGCGACGAGCACGAGGTCCACCGCTGGTGCCGGCTGCTCGACAACGTCGGCATCGCCGCCGATCCCACGCGCCTCGGCATCAAGGTTCCGCTGGACGATCGTCGCCTCGGCGGTGACGACGTGACGATCGTGCATCCGGGTGCGGCCTCGCCCGCGCGGCGCTGGCCGCCGGATCGCTTCGCCGCCGTCTGCCGCGCCGAGCGCGCGCTCGGACGGCGCGTCCTCATCACGGGCACGAAGAGCGAGCTGCGTGCGGCTCGACGTGTCGCGATCGACGGCGGTGTCTCGCGCGACGCGGTGCTAGCCGGCACGCTGCCGTTGCGCGAGCTCGTCGCACTCATCGGCCGCGCGGGTCGCGTCGTCTGCGGCGACAGCGGTATCGCGCACCTCGCGACCGCGACCGGCACGCCGTCGGTCGTCCTGTTCGGACCGACGTCGCCCGCGTGCTGGGGACCGCCCGCGGACCGCCCGCAGCACGTCTCGCTGTGGACCGGACACCGCGGCGACCCGCACGGCATGCACTGCGATCCCGGGCTGCTCGAGCTCACGGTCGACGACGTGTGCTCGGCGCTGGCGCAGCTTCCGTGCCGGCCCTGGCACGCGGGCGCCGACCTGATGCGACGCAGCGCGTCGTGAGCGATGCACCCGCCGAAGTCGGCTGGGTGATCTTCGACTGCGTCGACGAGGATCGCGTCGCGACGTTCTGGCAGGAGCTGCTCGGACTCGAAGGTCGGAGGCGCCGCGATCAGTACGTGTTCGCGCGAGCGCCGTCCGGACTCGGGTTCGGCTTCCAGCGGGTCGCCGGCGCGAAGACGAGCAAGAACCGCGTGCACGTCGACCTGCGGGTCGCGGATCTGCCGCGGACGCGCACGCACGTGGTCGAGCTCGGAGGCGCCGAGCTCCCGGATTACGACGGCGGCTTCGTGGTGATGGCCGACCCCGAGGGCAACGAGTTCTGCCTCATTCCCGCCGAGGATGCGGCCTGACGATCGTGACGCCGTTCAAGACGTCGGCGGGGTCGGCTGCATGCCCGTCGTGGTCGCGGTCGGCTGCTTGAACACGGTCGTTGTGGGACCGGCCGGTGGCGTCGTGGTCGATCCGGTCATCGGCAGCGACGTCGTCGGAGAGCCGAACGCGGTGGACGACGGCGTCGACGAGAAGGTCGACTCGGGCGACTTCGATGATGAGCTCGAGCAGCCCGCGACGATCGCACACGACGCGACGAGCGCGACCACGAGCACGCGTGCGCGCCTCACGCGCGTGTCCGACCGCGTCGCCGCGCGGCGAAGAGCACTCCGGCGATCACACAGATCACGACTGCAAGCAAGACGAACTCCATCGAGGATCCGCGCTACCCCCTGCGTGCAGGACGGGAAACAACCGTCCGCGGCACATGGCGATCGAGGAAGAGGTGTCTATCCCTTGTTCACCGCGCGTGTCGCTCGCTCAGCGGAGCGACCACCGCTCCTTGAAGCTCGTACGGCTCGCCGCGCGCACATGCCGGCGCGCGCCTGCGCGACGGCGCGCAGGACCATGCGGCCGCGCTCGACAGGACGATCACGCTTGCCGTCTCCGAGCGGTCTCATGGCGCTCCGCACGGTCCGAGTTGTTCGACCGATGATCCGGCAACTCGTTCTGCATCGTCGTGGGCGCCACTGCGAAGGTCCTGTCATAGATCTCGTGTCGGCGCTGCACTCTCGGTCGACGTCGTCCGATGCATCGCCGTCCTCGAGGATGAAGGTCTCGAGCACGCAGCCCGGTCGCTCGACGAGTTTGCTCGCGTGGCCGACCCTTGCCGGTGATCGGAGAAATCTCCGGCGCGGCGGTCTCCTGCGGGACGCGCTCCCGACCTCGCTCCGAAATGAGTCTCGGACGGCGCTATGTCGCCGTCGCGCGGTCGATGTCGCGTGCCGCGGCGCGATCGACCGCCGCCTTCACGACGCCGAAGACGACACCGTGCAGCGCGGCCGCCGCGAGCACCTCGCCCCACGATCGCTCGCGAGCAGGCGGAGGGGCGCGGTGAGCGCTCGGATCACGAGTGCCCTCGCGTCCGCACGCGTCCGACCACGACGCCGATGACGATGAGGCCGAGCGCGACGAAGGTGCTCGGCCGCTCGCGGATCATGCGCGCCGTGGCCTGCGCCGAGTCCTGCACGCCCGAGGGTGCGTGCTCCTTGACGCGCGAGCGGACCTCGCCGACCTTGTCGCTCACGCGCGCCCTGACGTCGGCCTTGCGCTCGAGCGCCTCGAGCGTCTCCGCGATCTGCGCGCGGTCGCGACCTATTGCGCTCTCGATGTCACTTCGGTCTTGATCCATCCGACGTCCTCCTTCGCGTGGTCGATCGACTCGCTCGGGACGGGTGGCGCCGCGCGTTCCAGGTCCTTGCGGCCTGCAAGCGCGGTGATACCGGCGAGCAACAAGTACGCCGCACCGACGATGAGCGCGGCGGCCCATACCGGCAGCGCGAGTGCGATCGCCGCGACGACGCAGCCGGTGAGGCACACGAGCGCGGCGAGCCCGAACAGCGCGGCGCCGCCCAGCATCCCTGCGCCGCGCCCAGCCTGCTTGCCCTTCTCGGTCATCTCCGACTGGACCAGCGCGAACTCGTCGTGCACCAACTCCGCGACCTGATGCGCGAGTTGTGACGTGAGCTCGGCCGTCGACTTCGTTGCGGTGTCTGCGGAGTCGTTCGGCAACGCCGAGACCATGATGCGCCTCCGGAGAGTCGAGTTGGGCGAGGTTGCTTCGCGATTACCCCTGACCTCCGGGGTGAAACGTGCGCCGAGCACGCGTCACGCGCGCGCATCAACTCGCGAACTTTTCGCGCATTGGAATGTCGCCCTCCTCGGCGGGTAGCGGCCTCCCGTCCCCGAATTGCGAGGTGCTCCAATGAACGGACCACTGTCCGACCAGACATTCACCCGGCGACGGGCCCTCGGGCTCGCGGGCGCGGCCGCGGCGGGCGCCGCACTCACGCGGCTGCCCGCGATTGCGGACGGCGCGACTCCGTCGGCCTACGCCGCGCCGGCGGTGCCGACGAGCCCGTCGGCGCTGCCGAAGGACCGGCTCGAAGCGATCCTGAGGACCGACGGCACATGGAGCAACGGCCTGCTGCAGTTCGAGTACGAGCGCGACGACCTGCACGTCACCGGACCGCACGGCATCCCGTTCAAGCCGGCGTTCGAGGTCAACGGCACGTTCTTCTTCCAGTCGCTCGGTCACGGCCGCGCCATCATGAACGGCGACACCGCGTTGCTCTCGCACGAGCTCAACCCGTTCATCGACGCGCTGCTCGCGCATGGCCTCGTGTTCCAAGCCGAGCATCAGCACTACTTCGATCTCGACCCGATGGTGTGGTTCATCCACACACGTGCGGTCGGGGACCCGATCGACATCGCACGCGGCATTCACGCGGCGATCGCGACATCGGCGACGCCGCTTCCCCAACACTCGCCCGCGCATCCCACGACGCCACTCGACGCGAAGCGCATCGGCGAGATCATCGGCGGCGACGCGACGGTCGGTGCGGAGGGGACCGTGACGGTCGACGTCCCCCGACGCGAGCGCCTCGTGCTCGACGGCGTCTGCATCAACCCCTTCCTGAACGTCATGACGGGCATCTCGTTCGAGCCGCTTCCCGGTGGCGGGTCCCAACACGCGGCGTGCGCGCCGGACTTCGGGATGATCGCCTCCGAGGTCGACGCCGTCTGTCGTCGCATGCGCGCGAACGGCTTCGAGATCCACTGTCTCTACAACCAGGAGACGGCCGAGCAGCCGCAGCTCTACTTTTCCCACCACATCGCGACCGGCGACGCGCTCGAACTCGCCCGCAAGGTCCGTCAGGGCCTCGACCTGATGAACGTCGAGCTCCATTAGCGCGACCGTCCCTCCCTCCGGCACAGGAGTACTTCTTCTCTCTGCATCGCGCGCGCGCGTCGCCACCCTCGACCCGATCGCGGAGTACGACCACACGGGTCCGAACGGCACGGTCAACGGCGAGGTCGACGTGGGCGGCTTCGTGTACCGAGGACGAAGAACGGCGACCTGCCGCTGTTCCTGCTCGGCTTCGGACGCGACGCTCGCGGCGAGCTGTACGTCCTCGGCAACACGAGCGGGGGCGTGAGCGGTGCGACCGGCGTCGTCGAACGCTTCGTCCCGTGACGCGACGCCGCGCGTGTCAGGTCGTGGCGATCAGAAAGTCTTCACCCGTCGACGGCCGGAGACCGTCGACGCGCTCGGAGAAGTAACGCGTGGCGAGCACGCTCGACGACACGTGCTCCGCGTGCTCGAAGCCGGCGTCGCGCGCCAGCGCAAGCACCTCGTCGGGCTCGTAGAAGCTCACGAACGGCGTGCCCGAACGTTGCGCGCCCTGCTGCGCGGCCTCGTACGCGACGCGGTCCTGCGCGTCGACGAGGCCGGTCGGCAGCAAGAACGTCATCGCGAGCGTCGAGCCCGCCGGCAGCTGCGCGACCTGACGCAACGTTGCCATCGTGGCCGCCTTCGTGAGGTACATCGATACACCCGTCGACGCGACGACCGCGGGCAGGTGTGCGTCGAAGCCCGCCGCGACGATTTCGTCCCACCACGACGCGCCCGACTCGAAGTCGACCGGCACGAAGTGCAGCCACTCCGGAACCGCGTACTCGAGTGCGGCCAGGCGCTCGCGCTTCCACTGCTGCGCCCCGGGTCGATCGATCTCGTAGACGTGCAGCGGTGACGCGCCGGACGGGCGCCGTTGCGCGTAGGTGTCGACGCCGGCGCCGAGCAGCACGTACTGCGTGACTCCGCGCTGCGAGCAGTCGTCGACGAGATCCTCGACGAACCGGCCGCGCGCGACCATCCCGGCACGGAAGGGGCCGGTCCAGTCGCCCATGTCGGGGCGCGCCATCCAGTCGTCACCGGGCGCGGCGATCTGCAGACCGACCTCGTCGATCATGACGTGCGGCGGTGCGTCGACCAGCACGTGCAGCGCGCGCCACAGCGCCGTCCGCACCGCCGTGCTGTCGGGTGTTGCGGGATTCACACCGTTCGACATCGCACCGATGCTAGCAAGCTAGCCGGCAGTGACGGTCCGCAACGTGTCGAGGGACTCGTGCACGAGGCGCGAGAGGCTGCGGCGCTTCGGATCCTTCGCCCAGCGTTCGAACGCGACGCGAAAGGCCGCCATCCCCGCTTCGGCGGTGAGGCTCGCGGCGGGCTCCCTGACGCCCCGGCTGCGCAGCGCCCCCGCCATGGCCGCGGCAGTCGACGACAGCTTGATCAGCTCGCGCTCGCGCAGCTCGGCGTTCGCGGCGATGATCGCCTGCCGTCGCTGCACGACGTCGCGGCGCGTCTGGAAGAACGTCGCGAGCGCGTCGAACGCGCGGGTCACCGCGTCGATCGGCGACGCCGCGACCGGCGCGTCGACGATCGCGTCGACGATCAGGTCCTGGAATGCGGTCGTTCCCGAGAACAGCACTTCGCGCTTGTCGCTGAAGTACCGGAAGAACGTCCGCTCGGTGAGCCCGGCGCGTGCGGCGATCTCGGCGACCGTCGTGTTCTCGTAGCCCTGTTCGACGTAGAGGTCGAGGGCGGCCTGCTCGAGCCGGCCCTGCGCGTCGGGCTGCCAGCGGGTCACCGACGAATCCTAGGTGATGACAGATCCTGACATCAGTGCTACCGTGATGTCAGTATCTGACATCGCTTCTGGAGGTGCTCCATGCGCGTCTTCGTCACCGGCGCGTCCGGCTTCATCGGCTCGGCGGTCGTTCCCGAGCTGCTCGAGGCCGGTCACGAGGTCGTCGGGCTCGCACGTTCCGACGCGTCGGCCGCCGCGATCACGACGCTCGGCGCCGGCGTGCACCGCGGCGATCTCGACGACCTCGACGGCCTCCGCGCCGCAGCCGCCGCGTCCGACGGCGTCGTGCATCTCGCGTTCGTGCACGACTTCAGCCGCTACGACGCGTCACTGCGCATCGACCTCGAGGCGATCGAAGCCATGGGCACCGCGCTCGAAGGCTCCGACCGACCGTTCGTGATCGCGTCGGGCGTCGGCTTCGTCGCGCTCGCCGCGGGGAAGCACCCCGAGCTCGAGGCCCGTTTTCCCCGCAGCGCCGCGGGTCGCCGAACGGTGCAGCTCGCGGAGCACGGCGTCCGTTCGGTCGTCGTCGGCCTGCCGCCGACGGTGCACGGTGCCGGCGACCACGGCTTCATCGCGACGCTTGTCGGCATCGCGCGCGAGAAGGGAGTGTCCGGCTTCGTCGGTGACGGCTCGAACCGTTGGTCGGCCGTCGACCGCTTCGACGCCGCGCACCTGTTCCGCCTCACCGTCGAGCGCGCGGCCGCGGGCTCGGTATTCGCCGCGACCGCCGACGAAGGCGTCCCGCTGCGCGAGATCGCGGAGATCATCGGGCGTCACGTCGGCGTTCCCACTGCGTCGATCGCGCCCGAGGACGCCGCCGAGCACTTCGGGTGGCTCGGCACGTTCGTTGCAATCGACACCGCGGCTTCGAGCGAGCAGACCTACGCGCAGTTGGGCTGGCAGCCGACGCGTCCGGGACTCGTCGAAGACCTCGAGCAGGGCCACTACTTCGAGTGACGCGACCCGCTCAGCCGGTCGGGCCGAAGCGCTCGACGCGAATGCGCTCGACGGGGATGCCGCACGCGATCGCGAGATCGGTGGCGGCGTCGCAGAAACCGGGCGAGCCGCACACGTACGTCGTGATGTCGGCGAGGAAGTCGCGCGGCAGATCCCCGGTGGCGAGGCGACCCGGCGGTCGTGCGAAGTCCGGCGGCGCGGCGCGCGTGTAGACGATCGTCACGTCGCGACCAGGGAGCTCGTCGGCGTAGTACAGCTCCGCGGCGGAGCGCACCGAGAGCACGAGGTGCACGCGCGACTCGCCGCCGACCTGGGTGCGACGCGCCTGCCGCACCATGGCGGCCAGCGGCACGACGCCCGATCCCCCGCCGAGCAGCAGCGCGCGACCGTCGCCGTCCCACACGAACCACTCGCCGATCGGTCCCCGCACCTCGATCTCGTCGCCGACGACGACTTCGTCGTGCAGGAACGTCGACACCTCGCCGTCGACGAGCCGTTCGACCGTGAGGTCGATCTGGTCGGTGTGCTGCGGATCGTTCGCGACCGAGTACGAGCGGGTCGCGGTGTAGCCGTCGGGCGCGGTCAACCGCAGGAGGAAGTGCTGGCCGGCGCTGCGTTCCGCCGGACGTTCGAGCGCGAGCGTGAAGGTCTTCGCGCTCGGAGTCTCGGTGCGGATCGCGACGACGCGCGCCGTCTGCCACGCGGTCGCGCGGCGCGGTGCGGTCGTGTCAGTCACCCCAGTAGCGCTCCTCGCGCCAGGGATCGCCGTGGTTGTGATAGCCGTTCTGCTCCCAGAAACCGGCCTCGTCGTGGTCGAGCAGGCGCAGGCCGGCGACCCACTTCGCGCTCTTCCAGAAGTAGAGGTGCGGCACGAGCAGACGCGCGGGACCACCGTGCTCGGGCGCGATCGGCGCGCCGCCGAACGAGAACGCGACCCACGCCCGACCGTTCCGCACGTCGTCGAGCGGCAGGTTCGTCGTGTAGCTGGTGTGACTCGACGCGAGCACGTGCGTGGCCGTCGCGCCGACGCCCACCGCGTCGAGCAACGCGTCGACCGACACGCCCTCGAACTCGGTGTCGTGCTTCGACCACGTCGTGACGCAGTGGATGTCACCGCGATACGTCGACTTCGGGAGCGCCTGCATCTCGTCCCACGTCCACGTGCGCGGGTGATCGACCAGACCGTCGATTGCGAACGTCCACGTGGCGGTCGAGAGGTGGGGCGTCGGTTCGGCGGTGAGCACGGGCCACGCATCGCCGACGTCGTACTGACCGGGCGGGAGCCAATCGGCGCGAACGCGCGACTCGCGCTTGGCGAACCCTCGCGTGAAGTGAGCCATACGCACCTCCTGCCCGACAGACTTGCAGATCAGAGTGCCGCAATGAAGGGGTTCACGCCGCGCGCCGCGAGCAGGTACCACGCGGTCGCGCCGGTGTGCAGCGACGCGTCGTAGCCGTCGCCCCCGCAGTCGCCGAGACCGTCCTTCGACGCGGCGATGATCCCGCGACCGTCGGCGTTGAGCCCCGACACCTGCGCGCGCCGGATGGTCGCGAGATAGCGCTGTGCGTGCGCGGCATCGGCCGTCGATCCCCGGAGCGCGAATGCGAGCGCGAGGTGCGCCGTCCCCTCGAACCACACGCCACTGCGATCACCCTGACAGAACGAGACACCGTCGAAGCCGTCGGCCTTCGCCGCCAGGTGCACGCGATCCCAATCGAGCGCGTGCTCGTATTCGGGCGCTTGGAGCGCGAGGTACGACCAGCTGTTGACGTCTTCCGGCCGCAGGGTGTCGTTGACGGTCACACCGTCGTCCTCGGTGCCGGTGAAGAACCGTCCGTGCGTCGGTTCCCACATCGACTGCACGAACGTGAGCGCCGCGTTCGCTCGGGTCGACCAGATGGGGTCACCGGTCGCGCTCGCGAGCATCTCGAACAACGCGTACGCGTCGATGTTGTGCTCCGTCGACTTCCACTGGATACTCGTGCCGTCCGCCCGCGCCCCGCCCGTGTACCCGCCGGCACCGCGTGTGTCGGCCGCGTGGTCCTGGATCCAATTGCCGATCGCGAGCGCGCCGTCGAGATACGCGTCGTTCCCGGTGCGGGCGCGCAACCGGGTGAGCGCCATCCCGGCCCACGCGAGACTGCCGACGGTGGTCGTCGCGTTCACGACCTTGATCCGCGCCGGGCTCCGCAGCGGAGTGGGCGCGTACGCGGCGCGCAGCCGGCCGTCCTGCTCGACGTCGTTGGTCTGAACGAACAGCAGCGCGTCGCCGATGACCGTCGCGCGGCGCACGTCGCCCGGTCGGCCGCGCGCGAGGTACGCGTCGATCACGAGTGCGTCGTCGTACGTGACCGACGCGGTGTAGTCGAGCGCCGGTTGCGGCTGGAAGCTCTGCACGAGACGGAGCACGTGCCCGCTCGCGTATTTGTCCATCATCAGATCGAGGAAGTCGTACGCCGACGCGGTGCTCGAGCCCTGTGGTCGCGCGCTTGCCGCGTGCGCGACGGCCGGCGAGACCGTGAGCGCGATCGCGGCGCCCAGCGCGACGACGAAGCTGCGCATGTCACGAACGCTAGCGACGCCACTCCCGGCGAACTCGGAGGCGGCTCGGGGCTCGTCGGCGGGCGCGTGCCCCATCGTGGTGTGTGACCCGAGCGGATCGGGCCCGACCCGAAAGGACCCACGATGACTCCAGCCCGAACAGTCTTCCTCGCCGCGACCGACTCCACGAACGCCACCGCCGCGTCGGGCTCCTACGCCTCGGTCGCACCGAGGGCGCATCCGCCTCCGCTCGGCGGCGGGCCCGCCGGCTTCCACGCCACCCGGAGGATCGCCGGCACGGGCTGACCCGGGCGACCCACACGATTTCCCCCGAAGAGCAGGCAGGTGCCGCCGCGAGGCCGCCTGCCTGCTCTCGCGAGCGCGTCGAGTTGGCTCAAGCCGCCGGGAGCGCGCGCCGATCCTTCCGGGGAGGGGAGGCTTCGACGATGGCACGCGCGGCGCGGGATGGACGCAGACGGTTCGGGCGGCGCCGCCGCGACGCGAGCGCGTCCGAGCAAGAGCCCGAGCGCGACCTCACCGCCTTCGTCGGGGACTACCTGATCCCGGAGGATCAGCGGGTCGCGACCTCGCACTGGCACCCGTCCCGCCGCGGGAACTCGCCGCACCATCGCGACGCTTGACGGTCGCGCTCGCTCACGCTCGCCGCTCCTGACAGCTCAGTCGACACGTCGGGCGGGCCGCACGGCGACCCGCCCGCTCCTGCGGGGAGTCCTCGCTCGCGTTTCGACCGCCGCGAGGCCGTCGATCATCAGCTCCATCGATCGGATCGCGCGCGCTGACGCGCGGCGACGCTGCTTCGACGCGACGACGTACTCGCCCGCACGCCGGGCCGCGCCGTGGAGCGCGATCGCGGTCACCTCGGGGTCGCACGGCTCGATCTCACCGGCCGCGATCGCCATCGCGAGCTGCTCGCGCAGCAACTCGTAGGTGCTGCCGAGGTCGCCCTGGCCGGGCACGATCTTCGGCGCGTCGATGAGCACGATCCTCGCGAAGTCGTCGCGCGTGCAGAGCTCGAGGAACACGCGCATCCCGTTGCG
The DNA here is from genome assembly GCA_036271555.1 of Acidimicrobiia bacterium. Classification (NCBI taxonomy): domain Bacteria; kingdom Bacillati; phylum Actinomycetota; class Acidimicrobiia; species Acidimicrobiia bacterium. The sequence continues at coordinate 30,952 of DATBAK010000019.1, read as the reverse complement.
GATGCGCGCGAGCGGCGACGCGATCTCGAGCAGCGCGTCCCGGCGTTCGTGAAACGCGTCGTCGGCCTGCTCGAACACCGCGGTGAAGATCTCGCGCTTGCCGTCGGGGAAGTAGTGGTAGAGCGCGCCGCGGGCCATGCCCGCGCGATCGAGGATCGCGGCGACGGTCGTGCCCTCGTAGCCGGACTCGGTGAAACAGCTCCGGGCCGCGTCGACGAGCGCGGCCCGCGACTGCTGCGCCTGCTCCCTGCGTCCCACGCGCCGGAACCCTACCCTTTTCATTGACCGACCGTCGGTCAACAAAATAAGGTGGGCGGATGCGAGTGCACGTGGATTCGGACAAGTGCCAGGGCCACAACCGCTGCTACGCGATCGCGCCGGAGCTGTTCGACGTCGACGACCTCGGCTTCGCCCACGAGCTCGGCGACGGCACGGTGCCGCCCGCGCTCGAAGCGCAGGCGCGGCTCGCGGTCGCGAACTGCCCCGAGTACGCGATCTCGGTCGAGGAGTCGTCATGAGCGAGCGGCCCGCGGTCACCGACTGGACGACCGACTTCGACCACACCGATCCGCGCTGGCGCACCGACCCGTATCCGATCTGGGACGAGCTCCGCGGGAAGTGTCCCGTCGCGCACACCGATCGCTACGGCGGCGCGTGGCTACCGGTCCGCCGCGACGACATCGCCGCGATCGCGTACGACACTGAACACTTCACGTCGCGCTCCGTCATCGTGAGCGAGCTCCGCCCCGACGAGCACGACCTGCCCGCGCCGATCGGCATCGCGCCGCCGATCACGTCCGACCCGCCGTTCCATTCGATGGCGCGGCGCATGCTCCTGCCCGCGTTCGGGCCGAAGGCGATCGCCGCCTACGAGCCGTTCACGCGTGCGCTCTGCCGCGAGCTGCTCGACGCGACGAGCGGACGGAACGAGCTCGACGCCGCGCTCGACTACGCGCAGCAGATCCCGCCGCGCGTGATCGTCAAGATGCTCGGCTTCCCGCAGGAGGACGCCGACCGCTTCCGCCGCTTCATCCACGCCGTGATCGAGGACGTCGACCTGAGCGCCGAGGCGCGCGAGGCGAACCTCGACGACAGCGAGATCGACGAGTACATCGACGCGCGCATCGAGGAGCATCTCCGAGAGCCGCGCGACGACCTCACCACGTTCCTGCTCGAGGCGGAGCTCGACGGCGAGCGCCTGCACCCCGACCACGTGCGCGGCACGATGGTGCTGCTGATGATCGCGGGCATCGACACGACGTGGTCCGCGATCGGCGCGGCGCTCTGGCACCTCGCACAACACCCGGAAGATCGGCGCCGGCTCGCGGCCGAGCCCGCGCTCATGACGACCGCGGTGGAAGAGCTGCTGCGGGCGTACGCGCCGGTGACGATGGCGCGCCTCGTCGCCGAGGACTTCGACTTCGAGGGCCGCCGCTTCCGCGCCGGCGATTGGGTGCTGCTGCCGTTCCCCGCGGCGAACCGCGATCCCGAAGCCTTCGTCGACGCCGATCAGGTCGTGCTCGACCGCGCCGAGAACCGTCACGCCGCGTTCGGGCTCGGCATCCACCGTTGCATCGGATCGAACCTCGCGCGCATGGAGCTGCGGGTCGCGCTCGAGGAGTGGCTCGCGCGCTATCCCGACTTCGAGCTCACGGATCCGGCCGCGGTCACGTGGTCCGCGGGTCAGGTGCGCGGCCCGCGCGCGGTGCCGCTGCGCATCCGCTGAATCGCCCCGTTTCGAGGCTCCGGATCGCACCGAATACAGCGGAACGCGACGAAATGACCACCTTGTGCGCGCGCGGGCGCGACCCTACGATGGCGCCGTTCGGCGGGGATGGGGTGGACGACACGGGAGGGCTCAAGGGCATGGCGGATCGACGCGGACTTCGACGGTTGGCGTTCGGCACGGGCGCGCTCGCGTCCGCCGCGCTGGTGCTCGCCGGCGCGGGAGTGGGCACGGCCGCGGCCGCGCCGAAGGCACCGGCAGTGAAGACGGCGAGCGTGAAGATCCAGAGCTTCCTCTTCAAGCCGCACACGCTGAAGATCACGACCAAGACGAAGGTCACGTGGACGAATCTCGACTCCACGGGCCACAACATCCAGTTCGCCGACTTCGGCATCAAGCGCGCGCTGGGGACCGGCCAGACCTGGAGCCACAAGTTCGTGACCCCGGGCACCTACGCGTACCACTGCCAGATCCATCCCGACATGACCGGCAAGGTCGTCGTCAGCGGCTGACGCACGTACGGCACGCAAGCCGAGGGCGACGGCGATGGGTGAGATCGATCGGCGGAAGTTCCTACGCGGCGCGGCCGTCAGCGGGCTGCTCGGCACGGTCGGCGGCAGCGCGCTCGTCGAGGGTCTGACCGACTCGCGCGCGAGCGCGGCCGACGCGCCCGCGCCGTTCACCGCGGCACCGGGCAAGACGCGCGAAGTCTGGATCCAGGCCGACTCGTTCCGCCGCAACCTCGTGCCGAACGGCGTCGACGGGATGATGGGCACGACGTACACGAAGGACCAGACGTCGTACTGGGCGCTCGGCTTCCGCGCGTACTCGCCGAACTTCGGCGCGCCCCTCCCTGCGAGCGACGACATCGGCGCGAACGACGGCATCCCCGGACCGACGCTGCGGCTCAACGTCGGCGACACCGTGAAGGTGCACTTCCGCAACAACGACTCGCACTTCAAGTACGCGCACAGCCTGCACCCGCACGGCGTCTTCTACGACCCGGCCTCCGACGGCGCGTGGCTCGCGACCGATCCGAAGAAACCGGGAACCGCGGTCGCGTTCGGCGACAGGTACACGTACACGTGGAAGGTGCTGCGGTCGTCGGTCGGCACGTGGCCGTACCACGACCACTCGAAGCCGGAGTCGATCTTCCACGGCACGCCGCCGATGCCCGAAGCGTCGGCGACGCTCGGCATGTTCGGCGTCATCGTCGTCGAAGATCCAAAGGCGCCCGCGGCCGACCGCGAGAACGTCGTGTTCCTGCACGACATCTACGTGCCCGCGCTCTCGCAGCAGTTCAACTGCGTCAACGGTCGCGCCTTCATCGACAACACACCGACGTTCACCGCGCGCGTCGGCGAGCGCGTGCGCTGGCGCGTCGCGACGCTCGGCGACAACTTCCACGTGTTCCACGTGCACGGTCACCGCTGGGAGTACGAGGGCCGGTACGACGACTCGCTGCTCCTCGGCCCCGCGTCGACCGTCACGTTCGACTACATCGAGGACAACCCCGGCGACTGGCTGTACCACTGCCACGTCGCGATGCACATGATGGGCGGCATGATCGGCCGCTACAAAGTCATCGCGTAAGCGTTCACGCGCTCAGGTCGCGGTGCCGCTCGTGAGGTCGTAGACGCTCGTGCCACCGATGGTCGTCTGCGTGAAGTGCTGCTCGACCCACTGCGTGATCTGCGACGCGGTGTCGTTGAAGGTGCCTTCGATGCCGCCCGCGATGTAGTAGTGGATCTTGCCCTCGCGCACGTACTGCTCGAACTGCGCGAGCGACGGTGCGGGGTCGGTGCCGTTGAAGCCGCCGATCGCCATCACCGCCTCACCGCTCGCGAGCTGGTAGCCGGCCGCGGAGTTGGAGTTCACGGTCGCCGCGGCCCAGCGGTAGCGCGACGCGTTCGTCTGCAGCGCCTGCACGAGCGCGCTCGACGGCGTCGTCGCGTTGAGGAACCCGCCGCCGCCGCCGTTGTTGCCGAAGGCCCGGCCGAACGGGTTGCCATTCCCATTCCCGTTTCCGAACGGGACGCCGTTGCCGTTTCCGAATCCCGGGAGCGCGCCGCCGTTCCCACCGAGGCCGGGGAGGGTGCCACGGTTGGTTCCGAAGGGCGCGCCCCCGAAGCCGGGCCGGCCGCCGAAGCGACCGCCGCCGAACTGTCCGCCGCGCACCGTCGGTCCCGCGGCCGGAATCGCGCCCGAGTGCGGCGTCGCCGCGGTATCGAGCGCGTACGCGACGGGACCGGCCAACGCGATCGCGAGACCCGCGATCGCGAGCACGACGCCGAGCTGCTTCGCGAACGCCGGCGCGAAGAAGATGCCGGCGGCGACGGGCAGGCCGACCCACAACACCACGCCGCGCAGCGCCGGATGCCAGGTCGCGCTGCGTTCGAGCAGCTGGTACGAGACGATGCTCGTCGTCGCGAGCGCGACCGCGAGCGTGCCGCGCGAGAACCACGACTCGCGCGTGCGCCACAGCGTGACCGCGCCCATGCCGACGAGCGCGCCGACCGCGGGCGCGAGCGCGACCGAGTAGTAGGGATGGATGATGCCGCTCGCGAAGCTGAACACCGCGGCGGTGAGCACGAGCCAACCGCCCCAGATGAGGAACGCGACGCGCGTGCGATCGGTGCGCGAACGACGGGCGGTGACGACGAGTCCCGCGGCGAGCAGGATCAGGGCCGCGGGCACGAGCCACGCGACCTGCCCGCCCCAATCGGACTGCCAGAGTCGGTTCCAGCCCGTCGGACCCCAACGATTGGTACCGCTCGCGGGGCCGCCGCCGACGCTGCCGGTCTCGTTCCCCGTGATGCGGCCGAAGCCGTTGTAACCGAAGATCAGGTTGAGGATGCTGTTGTCCTGCGAGCCGCCGATGTACGGCCGGCTCGACGCGGGCCACAGGGCGACGATCGCGACCCACCAGCCCGACGCCACGAGCAGCGCGAGCGCGCCCCACGCGAGCTGGCGCACGCGTCGCCACAGGTCCAGCGGGCCGAAGCACAGATAGACCAGCGCGAAGACCGGCATCACGATGAACGCCTGCATCATCTTCGTGATGAAGCCGGTGCCGACGAGCGCGCACGCGAGCAGGATCCAGCGCGTGCGGCCGTCTTCGTGCGCGCGCACCATCGCGTACGCCGCGCCGACGAGCAGCAGCACGAGGAGTGCGTCGGGATTGTTGAAGCGGAACATCAACACCGCGACGGGTGTCGTCGCCATGACCGCGCCCGCGATCAGCCCGGCCGCGGGTGAGAACCAGCGCCGGACGGTCGCGTAGAGCAACCCGACCGCGGCGACGCCCTCGAGCGCCTGGGGCACGAGCACGCTCCACGCGTTCACACCGAAGAGGCGCGCCGAGATCTCCATCACCCACAGCGCCGCGGGCGGTTTGTCGACGGTGATGAAGTTCGACGCGTCGGACGAGCCGAAGAACGCGGCCTTCCAGCTCTTCGTGCCCGCCTGCACGGCGGCCGAGTAGAAGGCGTTCGCCCAACCCGACGCGCCGAGGTCCCAGAGATAGAGGAGACCGGTACCGACGAGCAGCGCGAGCAGCGCGGGGCGCACCCAACGCGGATCGTCGGGACGACCGCGCCAGAAGCGTGCGATCGGGTTCGGTTGCGACGGCGGCGGCTCGGGCGGCGCGGCCTCGACGTCGGCCTTGCGCGTCGCGAGGTCGAGCGTCATCACGTCTTCGGGCGGCAACGTCGTCGTCATGGCTGCGACTCTGCCGGACGATCCTGGGAGCGGGCCGAGCCGGCACCGGGAGTCCGTGGTGTGCGATCTGCGAACAGGATGCGGTCGAGCACGACGAATTGCGCGAGCCAGATCGAGCCCCACGCGGCCAGGTTCGCGAGCTCGATGACCAGCGTGCGCATCGCGTCCGAGAGGCCCGAGCTCGTCGCGAACGCACCTGCGCACGCGACCGCAACCGTCGACAGCGCGAGGCCGGCGAACGTGAGCGCGCAGAACGGACCGACCTCGGCGACGATCGAGCGCCGGCCCGAACGCCGCCACACCCACCGGCGGTTGAGCTCAAACGACGGCACCGTGCCGCACGCGGTCGCAACGACGTTCGCCCATCCCGGCGCGAGCGCGCGTGTCGACACGAGGAGTCCGAGCACCGAGAGGCTCACGGTCGTCGAGACGACCGATACCGCGCCGTAGCGCAGCAGCCGGCGCAGCCGAACCTGCAGCGGCGACGGCGACGGCGACGGCACCCGCGGTCCCGTGACTCGGAGATCGCGCGCCGTCATCAAGAGCGGAATACCCAGCGGCGAAGCAGCACGAAGCGAACGATCGTGGCGAGCGCGTTCGCGACCGTGAGCCACACGAGCGCGTGGGTCAGCGTCGCGACACCGGCGACACGCAACGCCGCGAGCGTGACGAGGTTGAGCACGAGCGGGAGCGCGGCGAGCGAGAGGCCCGCGACGTAGTGACGAACGCGACTCGCGCGTCCGCGCAACGCAAACGTGAGTCGCCGGTTGGCCGCGGTGTTCGCGAGCGAGCACAACACGAGCGCGACCACGTCGGCGCCGTACGCGCCGAGGGGGCTCCACAAGAGCACGAGCAGCGCGCCGAACACGACGGTGCTGACTGCGCCGATCGACGCGAAGCGCACGAGCTGGCTGCCGAGCGCATCGTCGAACGACTCGGTCTGGTCCGAGGCACTCGTTCGCGCGAGTGATCCGTGACCACCGGCAAACGAGCGCGCGACGCGCCAAATGCCGCGCAGGTCGGCGGTCGCGGTCCCGACGACGTCGACACGCGAGTCGGCGTCGTCGACCCAGTCGACAGGTATCTCGTGGATGCGCAGCCCGTTGTGCTCGGCGAGGAGGAGGAGCTCCGTGTCGAAGAACCACTCCTGGTCCTCGACCATCGGGAGCAGCTCGCGCGCGACGTCGGCGCGGACGGCCTTGAACCCGCACTGCGCGTCGGAGAAACCGCTGCGCATCGTCGTACGCAGCAGCAGGTTGTAGGTGCGCGAGATCGCCTCGCGCTTCGGGCCCCGCACGACGCGGGAGCCGCGTGCGAGTCGGGTGCCGATCGCGATGTCGCTGTGGCCGGACAACAGCGGCGCGACGAGCGGCAGGAGCGCGTCGAGCCGGGTCGACAGGTCGACGTCCATGTACGCGACGACGCGCGCCGTGCTCGCCGACCACACCTCGCGTAGCGCGCGGCCGCGACCCTTGCGGTCGACGTGCACCGCGCGTACACCGCGCAGCCGGCATGCGAGCTCGCACGCGATCGCCCACGTGTCGTCGGTGCTCGCGTTGTCGGCGATCGTCACCTGCCACGACAGCGGAAAGTCGCGCGAGAGGTACGCGTGCAGCCGCTCGATCGACGGTGCGAGCTCGCCCGCCTCGTTGTAGACCGGCACCACGATCTCGACCGCGGTCGCGCGCGCGCCGGCGGCGGCCGCGAGCAGGGAGTCGTCGAGGAGCGCAGGGGTCGGGTTCACGATGACGAGAATCCACCGTAGGGCTGAACCCGCGCTCCACGGACCCTGAGAGTTGCCCGAGAAGGAAAGCAAGTGCAAGCGGCTGAAGCCCCCGGGCGGAGCGAGCAGGGCGCCCTCGATCGCTCCCAGCCTGCGTCACGAAGCAGCGAGCACAGCGAGCGCGACCAGATGACATAGCGTCCGGCGCGTGCAGGTGCTCCACGACACCGGCCCGCTGCCCGACTTCGCGAGCGGCACCGCGGTCACGATCGGCGCGTTCGACGGCGTCCACGTCGGACACACCGCGCTCATCGACGAGACCCGCAGGCTCGGCGCCGAGCTCGGCTGCCCGAGCGTGCTCGTCACGACCGACCGCCATCCCGCGACCGTGGTACGCCCCGCGTCGGCGCCCCCGCTGCTCGTCGACCAGACGCAGAAGCTCGAGCTGCTCGGCGCGACCGGCATCGACTACCTGTTCGTCGTCCACTTCGACGGCGAGCGCTCGCTCGAGGGCTCCGAGGAGTTCGTGCGCGAGGTTCTCGTCGACCAGCTGCACGCGCGGGTCGTCGTCGTCGGTTCCGACTTCCACTTCGGCCACCGCCGCAAGGGCGACGTCGCGCTCCTCGAGCAGCTCGGTGCCGAGACCGGCTTCAAGGTTGAGGGCATGAACCTCGTCGGGCTGCCCGGGCTCGACGGACCGATCAGCTCCACGCGCGCGCGGATCGCGCTCGCGTCGGGCGACGTCGAGCTCGCGGCCCGCCTGCTCGGACGACTGCCCGAGATCCACGGGATCGTCGAGCACGGCGACCACCGCGGGCGGACGATCGGGTTCCCCACCGCGAACGTCGCGGTACCGGGCGACATCCTCCTGCCGATCGACGGTGTCTACGCCGGCTGGTACCTGCGGCCCGGGACGAGTGGCGATCCCGCGCCCCACATGGCGGCGGTCAACATCGGGCGCCGCCCGACCTTCTACGAGGAGACCGGTCTCCTCCTCGTCGAGGCCCACCTCATCGATTTCGACGGCGACCTCTACGGCGAGCAGGCGCGCGTCCGCATCGCGGCGCGGCTGCGGGGCGAGGTCCGCTTCGACGGCATCGACGCGCTGAAGCACCAGCTGGTGCTCGACGTCGAGCACTCCCGCGCCCTCCTCGCCGCTCGCCCCGCGGGCCAATAAGTCCTGGTCGCGCTGGCTGCGCTCGCCACTTCGGGACGCGCGATCGGAGCGGCCGAGGTCGCCCTGCCCGCTTCGCTCGCGGGCTCGGCACTCGGGGTTGAACGCAGCGGAGTTGGGGGGCTATCCTTCTCGTCTGTTGGTCTGACCATCGGTCCAACAGACGAAGACCCCGCCGCAGGAGCCCGCCCGTGCCCGACGTCCGCCCCCGGTTCGAGCCCATCGAGCGCCAGACGGTGTCGGAGGGCATCCGCGACGCGTTGCTCGAGAGCATCCGCAGCGGCGAGCTGCCCCCCGGGAGTCGGTTGCCTTCGGAGCGGTCGCTCTGCGAGGAGTTCGGCGTCGCACGCACCTCGGTGCGCGAGGCGCTCCACGGTCTCGCCTCGCTCGGCGTCATCACCAAGCGGGCGAACCGCACGTTCGTGGCCGAGCACTTGCCCGGCACCGCGCTCGGCCCGGGCCCGCACGCGGGGCAGGCCGACCTGAAGCGCTACCTCGAGGAGCTCGTCGAGGTGCGGCGGGTCGTCGAGATCCCGATCGCGCGCCTCGCCGCCACGCGCGCGTCCGCCGACGACCGCGCGCACATCCGTGCGATCGCGCGCCGGCTCACGCCCGAGATGACGGTGAACGACTTCCGCCGCGGCGCGCGTGCACTGCACGTCGCGCTCGCGCAGGCCTGCGGCAACGCGACGCTCGCCGAGCTCTACGGCAAGGTGCTCGACGCGCAGTTCGACGCGTCCGCGCTCGACACCCTGCTCGACGCGAGCTCGAACGTATGGCTCGTGAAGCAGGTCATCTTCGAATCTGCGAGGACCTACAACGACCTCGCCGACGCGATCGCCGACGGTCGCGAGGACCACGCGGTCACCGCGATCGAGCGCAACCTCGCGCAGGTCGAGCAGCAGCTGATCGCCCGGGTCGTCTGACCCGCCGAACCGAGAACGGAGCGCGTGCGCATGAGAGCCCGATCGATCGCCCCGGTCGTGATCGTGACCGTCGCCGCGCTCGCGCTCGGTGCGTGCTCGAGCAAGTCGTCGAGCTCGACGGACGGCCGCACCTGCGCCAAGGACAACGGCCCGTGGAGCTGGTGCCCGGTGAAGGGCGGCGGCTACCTCGCTTCCGGTGAGCCCGACGTGAACCACGACGGCAAGGTCGTGCTCGCGATCCTCAGCCCCGGCGACACGCACGACCACGGCTACTACGAGAGCTTCGTCGACGAGGCGGACGCGTTCGCGAAGCGCGAGGGATGGACGGTGCGCACCGTCGACCAGGTGCCGCTCGCCGACGCCGCGCAGGATGCGCGGAACCTGTGCCGTCAACACGTCGACATGGTCGCGATCGCGGCGAGCAATCTGAAGGACGCGATCCCGGTCGCGTCGGAACCCGAGTGCAAGAACACGGTCTGGTACGTCGCGGGCGGGCAGGGCGTCGTGCAGACGAAGTACTTCGCCCAGACGACCGACATCGAGAGCCAGTCGGGCTACGCGTCGGGCGTCGCCGCGGGTCTGCTCATGAAGGCGAAGGGCATCACGAAGGCGGGCTTCCTCAGCGGTACGGAGGCGCCGTTCACGACGAACTTCGCGAAGGCCTGGACGGTCGGCATCAAGACGCAGGTTCCGAGCGCGAAGGTGGTGTCGACCTACACGGGCGACTTCGACAAGTCCGATCTCGCAGTCGAGGCGTACACCGCGATGAAGAGCCAGGGCGTCGGCCTCGTGTACCCGTACCTCGGGGGCGCGACGTTCGCCGTCGCGACGCAGGCCGCGAAGGATCACATCCCGGTGCTCACACCCGGCACCGACAACTGCGCGTCGACGAACCCGCCGTTCGCGATCTCGGTGATCTTCAGCCCCGGCGACTACTTCGCCGGCGCGCTGCAGGCGTTCTCGAAGGGCACGCTCGCAGTGGGCACGTCGCTGACGTTCCACATGGGCGTCGACGCGGCGCCGACGGTGAAGATCTGCAAGCCGGCCGGCGACCAGGCCGCAGTGCTCGCGAAGACGATCCGCGACATCGGCAACGGCACGATCGACACCGGCAAGGTCACGGGACTCGACGACTACAACGGCTACGTGCCGCAGTCGTAGATCGATGAACGCCGTGAGCGCCGCCGCGCCGGCCATCGAGGCCCGCTCGATCACGAAGCGGTTCGGGCCGGTCGTCGCGTGCGCGGGTGTCGACCTCGCGGTGCACCGCGGCGAGATCCACGGCGTCCTCGGCCAGAACGGCGCGGGCAAGACCACGCTCATGAACGTCCTGCTCGGCCTGACCCGGCCCGACGCGGGCGAGGTCCTCGTCGACGGTCGGCCGGTCGCGGTGCACGACCCGCACGAGGCCGCGCGCCTCGGGATCGCGATGGTGCACCAGCACTTCAGCCTCATCGGCGCGCTCACGGTGTGGGAGAACGTCACCCTCGGCGAGCGCGGGCGCGTCGACGCGCGCGCCACGATCCGGCGCGTCGAGGAGACCGCGGCGCGCTACGGCCTCGACGTCGACGCGCGCGCGCGTGTCGACGAGTTGACCCTCGGCGAGCGGCAACGGGTCGAGATCGTGAAGGGACTGCTGCGCGAGCCGGACGTCTTCATCCTCGACGAGCCGACCGCGGTGCTCACGACCGCGGAGTCGCTCGAGCTCTTCCGCGTGCTGCGCACCGTCGTGCAGGAGGAGCAGCGCGCCGTCATCCTCATCAGCCACAAGCTCGACGAGGTGCTGCGCGCGACCGATCGCGTCACGGTCATGCGCGACGGCGCGGTCGTCGCGCACGCCGCGACCGTCGACACCGACGCGGGTGAGCTCGCGCGCGAGATGGTCGGGCCGGCTGCAGTGCCGGTCGCGCTCGCGCGCGAGGAACACGCACCGCCGACCGCCGCGGTCGCGCTCGCGCTGCACGGCCTGAGCGCGCGCGGCCGCGACGGCCGCACCCGACTCGAAGCATTCGACCTCGCGGTGCGCGGCGGCGAGATCGTCGGGCTCGCGGGCAGCGAGGGCAACGGCCAAACCGTGCTCGCCGACCTCTTGTCGAGCCTGTTGCACGCGACGGCAGGCACGGTCGACGTCTGTGGGCACGCGGTCGTGTGCGGGCGCGCGGGCGCGTTCGCCGCCGCGGGCGTGGCCGTCGTCCCCGAGGACCGCGCCGACGCGTCGATCCCCGAGCTCTCGGTCGCGGAGAACCTCGCGATCGGCGCGCTCGACGAAGTGTGCACCGGTCGCTTCGTGAACCGTTCCCGTCTGCGGGCACGCGCCGAGCGGCTGCTCGCGGAGTTCGAGATCTCGGTGCCGTCGGTCGACGTGCCGTTCGCCTCGCTGTCGGGCGGCAACCAGCAACGCGTCGTGCTCGCACGTGAGCTGTCACGGGACCCGTCGGTGCTCGTCGCCGCGCAACCGACGCGGGGTCTCGACATCCGCGCGGTCGAGTACGTCGCGCGGCGGCTGCGCGCCGCGGCCGCGCGCGGGATCGCGGTGCTGCTCATCTCCACGGAGCTCGACGAGCTCGCCGCGCTGGCCGATCGTGTCGTCGCGATCCACCGCGGCCGCAACACCGGGGAGCTCGACCGCGCCGCGCTCGACGCCGAGACGCTCGGCCACATGATCGGTGGTCGCGCGACCCGCGCGCTCACCACGAGCGACGCGTGATCGAAGGCGCACGCGCGCGAATCGGATCCGCGCTCACCACCACGACGTTGCTCACGGTCGCGATCGCGGTCGCGCTGGCGCTGTCCGCGCTGCTCGTGGCACTCACACACGGTCCGTCTGGAAGCGTGGTGTCGTCGCTCTACGACGGCAGCGTCAACGGCTGGGGCTCGTTCGGGGCCACGCTCGACGCGTCCGCGCCGTTGCTGATCGTCGCGCTCGGAACGATCGTCACCGTGCGCGCGGGCGAGTTCAACATCGGTCAGGAAGGTCAGCTCGCGGTCGGCGCGCTCGCGGGCGCGATGGTCGCGATCCGCGTCGGCGGACCGGGCCCGCTCGTGCTCGTCGCCGCGCTCGCGGCCGCCGCGCTCGGCGGCGCGCTGTGGGCGGGCATCGCCGCGCTGCTCCGCTACTGGCGCGGCATCGACATCGTCATCGGCTCGCTGCTGCTCGTGTTCGTCGCGGGCCAGTTGCTCGCGTACGCCGTCAACAGCCGGTGGCTCGTCCAGGAGCACGGACCGGCGGCACAACGGCAGGCCGAGTCGGCGCCGCTGCCCTCGGGCGTGCGCCTGCCCCGACTCGGTCACTACCCGAATGCGAACGTCGGCGCGGGCTTCCTGCTCGCGCTCGGTCTCGCGGTCGTGCTCGCGGTCGCGCTGGCGCGCACGCGGTGGGGCTTCCGGCTCCGCATCCTCGGCCACAACCCGGTCGCGGCGCGCCGCGCGGGCATCAGCGCGGCGGTGGTCGGCGCGGCCGCGATCGTGTTGTCGGGCGCGTGCGCGGGACTCGCGGGCGGCGTGATGCTCACCGGTACCGCCTTCCGGCTGACGCCCGCGTTCTCGAACAACGTCGGATGGACCGGACTGCTCGTCGCGCTCGTCGCGCGCAACGACGTCGGCGCCGCGGTCGCGACGGCGCTGCTGTTCGGCGCGCTCGACGCGGGCGGCGGCTTCCTGTCGACGGTCGGGATCCCGAGCGATCTCGTCCCCGTCGTGCAGGCCCTCGTCGTGCTCGGCGTCGTGCTGCCGAGCGCGTTGACGCGCCGGCGAGCCGCCCGCGTCGAGGCCACAGCGTGATGTGTGTCGAAGCCTCACGACGAGCTCACTCACACGCGGCCGCAGGCGCGAGCGGAGCGAGCGTCGAGCCTCGCCAGCGAGCGTACGAGTCGGCGACCCGAAGGGGAGCCGGCGAAGGAGCGAGCGAGAAAGCACCGTCGTCGGCGACCCGAAGGGGAGCCGGCGAAGGAGCAAGCGAGAAAGCACCGTGAGCGACGTCACGACGATCCTGTCGAGCACCGTGCGGTTGAGCGTGCCGCTCGCGTTCGCGGCGTGCGGCGAGTACGTCGCCGAACGCGCCGGCACGCTCAATCTGTCGGTCGAGGCGATGATGCTGTCGGGCGCGTACGCGGGCGCGATCGGCTCCTCGGTGATGCACAACGCGGGCGCGGGACTCCTGTGGGGCATCGCGGTCGGCGTCGTCGTCGGCGCGATCCAAGGGACCATGAGTCACCGCGCGCGCGCGAACCCGTTCGTGGTCGCGATCACCCTGAACGTCCTCGCCCTCGGCGTGACGAGCTACCTCGCCGACACGCTCGCGATGCACGCGCACCAGGCCGGCATCCTCACGATCCCCGTGCTCTCGCACGTTCCCTTCGTCGGACGGCCGCTGTTCTCCGAGCGCTGGCCCGCGTTCGCGCTCTACGCGCTCGTGCCGTTCGTGTGGTGGGTGATGCAGCGCCGACGCTTCGGCCTCGAGCTGCGTGCGGTCGGCGAGAACCCCGCGGCCGCCGACGTCAGCGGCATCGACGTCGACCGCCGGCGCCGGCAGGCACTGCTCTGGTGCGGCGCGCTGTCGGGACTCGGCGGCGCGTTCCTCGCGGTGGGCGAGGTCGGCACGTTCACCACGAACATGACCGCGGGTCGGGGCTACATCGTGATCGCGGCCGTCATCTTCGGCGGCTGGACCCTGCGGGGCACGATCGCCGGCTGCTTCCTCTTCGGCGGCGCCGACGCGCTGCGCCTCGCGCTTCCCGCGATCGGGTACACGCTCAACCCCCAGCTGCTCGTCGTCGCGCCGTACGTGCTGCCGCTCGTCGTCATGGCCGTCTTCAGCGTGCGGCGACGCCAGCCCGCCGCGCTCGCGCAACCCTTCGAGCGCGCGTCGAGCTGACCGCGCCTCCCCCGTTTGGGTGACCACGCGCGCGGGTAACGCGCCGCCCGTCAAACCCGCTCGGCGCGCGCCGAGCCCTCCCGGGGGAGCTTCACCACAGAATGATTCGCACCCGCGTCCTCGCGACGCTCGGCGCGAGTGCCGTCGCCGCCGCGCTCGTCGGCAGCCTGGCGCTCGTACCCACTCCGGCGGGCGCAGCCTCATGGGCCGCCACCGCCACGAAGGCCGAGACGCTCGTCGACGCCACCAACCTCGGCACCACTGCCGCGTCGACGCCCCTCCGGGTCGCGCTCGCGTTGAACCTCCACAACCAGTCGGCGCTGACGCGCTCGATCCGCTCCGGTCACGTGCTCACGCCCGCGCAGTTCACCGCGAGCTACGCGCCGTCGGCGGCCCAGGCCCAGGCGGTCGCGTCGTACCTCACGAGCAAGGGCTTCACGAACGTCGCGGTCGCGTCGAACCGCCTGCTCGTCACTGCGAGCGGCACCGCCTCTCAGGCCGCGGCCGCGTTCAACACGCCGATCCGGTCGTTCAGCCAGCACGGCCATGTGGTGTTCGCGAACACGTCCGGCGCGCAGGTGCCCGCGAGCCTCGCCGGCACCGTCGGCGCGGTGCTCGGACTCACGAACGCGAACGTGATGAAGGCTTCGCCGACCGTCACGCAGTCCGACCCCGCGAGCTGCGCGGTCAGCGGCGTCGGCTACCCGTGCACGTACAACCCGCAGGGCTTCTGGAACGCGTACGACGCCGCGTCGGCGCCGACCGGGAGCGCCACGAAGGTCGGGGTCTTCGCGGAGGGCGACGTCTCCGGTGTCGTGACCGACCTGCGCACCGAGGAGACCGCGAACGGTCTCGCGCCGGTGCCGGTGACGATCTCCGGCCCGGGCAGCACCGACACGAGCGGTCTCGACGAGTGGGACATGGACACGCAGTACTCGACCGGAATGGCGGGCACGGTGTCGTCGCTCACGATCTACGACGCCGCGTCGATGGACGACGCGAGCCTCACCGCGCAGTTCAACCAGTTCGCGGCCGACGGCAGCGTCCAGGCCGCGAGCGCGTCGTTCGGTGAGTGCGAGTTCGCGGCGTCGCTCAGCGGTTCGATGCTCGCCGACGACAACATCTTCATGGAGGCCGCGGCGCAGGGTCAGACCGTCTTCACGTCGTCCGGCGACACCGGCGGCTTCTGCCCGGTCGGCGTCGCGGAGAACGGCGTGCCCGCGGGCGCGCCCGACGTGAGCTACCCGGCGTCGTCCCCGTGGGTGATCTCGGTCGGCGGCACCACGCTGCTCACGAACTCCGACGGTTCGTACGACGCGGAGATCGCGTGGCTCGCCGGCGGCGGCGGCCCGAGCCTGTTCGAGTCGCCCGCGTCGTTCCAGACCGGCGTGCTCCCGCCGCTCGGCACGGTGTGCGGACTCGTCGGCATCGCGTGCGGCCGCGCGGTTCCCGACGTCGCGCTCGACGCCGACCCGAACAGCGGCGCGAACGTCTACGTGAACGGCACGGCCGAGGGTGTCGGCGGCACCAGCCTGTCGTCACCGCTCATGCTCGGCGTGTGGGCCCGGCTCCAGTCGGCGGCCGGCAACGGCCTCGGCTTCGCGGGTCCGAAGCTCTACGCCGCGAGCGGCACCGCGGCGTTCCACGACATCCTCCTCGGCGACACCGGCCCGTACCCGGCGACCCCGGGCTACGACTTCGCGACCGGCGTCGGCACGCCCGACGTCGGCGCCGCGGTGTCGATCATCGGGTAGTTCGGCCCCACCCGCCGGTCGAAGGGGTCGCTCCTTCGGCGGCCGACCGTCAGGCCTGGTGCTCCGCACCTCGCACCGGTTGGTTGCCGAAGCGGGCGACCTCTTCACGGCAGTAGTCCCAGAAGGGGTCGACGACCATCTCGTAGAAGCGCTCCTTCTGCACCGACGGGAGCGAGTGGAGCAGGCCCGCACCGGCGAGCCGGAGCAGCTCGGCGCGCACGACGCTGTCGGCGAGGTGGAGTTGCGAGGCGATCTCGCGTGCGGTGACCAGCGTCTTGGAAGCGATGCAGTCGCCGATCCGCAACCGGTGCCGGTTGCCGAACAGCAGCTTCGAGCGCTCCTCGAGCGAGACGGTGGGCACCGCCAGATAGTGAAACGCGAATCGCGTTACAAGTCCAGAGTTACAACTTTTTCTGGTCGCCTCCGCCGCCGCTCGCCGCTCCGGACGCTTCCGCCGACGGCTCTGACCTGCGGGAACGAGTCCGGCCCGATCCGGTCAGGAGCCGAAGCTGTCGACTGCGCCGTTCGCGTGGATCAACTGGTAGCCGTTGCCGGATGGGGCGGCGACGATCCCGGCGACCGGCGACGAGCTCGGGTCGGCACCGTCGGAGCCGTGGAAGCCGGCGTCGCCGAAGCTGAAGATCCCACCGTCGGACGCCGCCAGCCAGTAGCCGTGGCCGCTCGGCGTCGCCGCCATCCCCACGATCGGTGCGTTGAGGCGGATCGCGCCGGTCGAGCCCTGGAAGCGGGCGTCGCCGAAGCTGAAGATCCCGCCGTCGGACGCGACCAACCAGTAGCCGTGACCACCCGGCGTCGAGGCCATCCCGACCACGCCACGGAACAACCGCAGCGCGCCGGTCGACCCGCGGAAGGCCGCGTCGCCGAAGCTGAAGATCCCACCGTCGGACGCGACCAGCCAGTAGCCGTGGCCGCTCGCGGTCGAGGCCATCCCGACGATCGGCCGGTTGAGGTGCAGCGCGCCCGTGGAGCCGTAGAAGTGCGCGTCGCCGGACGAGAACACGCCGCCGTCGGCGGCGACGCGCCAGAGTCCCGCGCCCGTCGGTGTGGCCGCGCCGCCGACCACGACCCACGCCAGGGGTGAGAGCTCGGGCTGCGAGGGCGCGGACGTCGCGAGCGGGCCCGAGACCCAGTGCACGGCGCCGAGCCCGGTGATCGTCGCCAGCGCGCCGTTCGCACCCGCGCCGCCCATCACGTTCGCGACGATCGGCGTGCCGTGCAGCTCGCCCCCGTCGCCGACCCACTCCCAGTGCCAGGCCTCGGGGCACGCGGTGCCCAGCCGCGCGAACGCAGGATGGTTCCAGCCGTAGGTCGCGGCGTGCGCGTTCAGCCACGCCTCCGCGGTCGAGAACGGGTCGGTCAACGAGTGGCCGTCGACGGTGAGGTCGACCGCCTTGCCCCATCCGTGGAACGACGTGCCGACGGTCGCGGTGGGGCTGATCGTCGCCGCGCACGCGCAGTTGCCGTTGGTGCACGCCTGGCCGCGTACCGAGATCTGGTCCGAGAGCGGCCGGTAGCACGAGTCGGTGCCGAGGTTCACGCCCGCGGCGCGCGCCGCCGCGAGCAGGTGCACGAAGCTCGGCGCGGCCGCGCGCGCGAGTCGGCAGTCGCCCTCGATCGTGACCAGCGCGCTCGGAGCCACGAGACCGTTCTGCTGCTCCGCGATCGGCGTCGGCCGGTTCGCGGGCTGCACCGCGTTCGTGGCGGCCGCGGGCGAGATCGCGGCGCCGACCATCAAGGCCGAGATGAGAATCGTGAGAACCGGGGCGGTGATTCGGCGCGCGCTCATGCAGCCAGTATCGCGAGTGGTTCGGACAGACTGGCGCCGTGACGGAAGAGCCGGCGGGCCGCACGCATTCGGTCGACGCGCGCGCGACGCGCCCGCGCCGCATCGCGGTCGTCCCCGCGTACAACGAGGAGGCCACGGTCAGGGCCGTGCTCGAGACGCTGTATCCGCACGTCGACGAGCTGATCGTCGTCGACGACGGCTCGACCGACGGCACCGCCGCGGTGATCGACGCGTGGCTGCCCGGGCACGACGGCGCGCGCCGGCTCGGCTTCGCGCACAACCGTGGGATGTCGGCTGCGTACTACCTCGCGTTCTCCGATCTGCGGACGCGGCTCGGCGACGGCGACCTCGACGCTCGCGACCTCGTGTTCACGGTCGACGCCGACGGGCAGCACGACCTCACCGCACTCGACGTGCTCGAGCGCGTGGCCATCGAGACCGGGCTCGACGCGCTGATCGCGCGCCGCGACCTCTCCGGCTATCCCGCGTACAAGCGCGCCGGGAACTGGGTGATGAGCGCGTGGGCGACGCTGTGCGCGGGCCGGCGGCTGTACGACGTCGAGTCCGGCTACCGCATCTTCCGTCTCGGCGCGCTCGCCGACGCGCTCGACTACTACCGCGGCTACAAGTACAGCGAGACGATCGAGGTCGCGGTCGTGCTGTGCCGGCTCGGGTACGCGGTCCGCAACGACGTCGTCGTGCCAGTGCCGATCTACCGCTCGCGCACGAGCTTCTACGACGTGGGTGTCGACCTCGTGATGGCGGTCGTCGCGGCGGTGCGGGTGCGCGTGGGCCGTCGTCGTCGTGGCCCGCACGCGGCCTGACGGGCGATCAACAGTGCGACGCGCCGTACCCGGCGACCCCGAGCATCCGATCGAGCCGCACGACTCGCAGGTGCTTCGCGCGCAGCCCCCGCAGGATGATCGGCAGCGCGGCGGTCAGGACCGAGCGGTCCGCGGTGAGGTCGCCGTCGAGACCGTCGTGCAACACGACGATCGAACCCGGCCGCACGCGTTCGAGGATGCGGCGCGCGACCGTGTGCGGGTTCTTCGTCGCCCAGTCGGCCGCCGACGTGTCCCACCCGATCATCTTCATGTGCTTCCGCGCCAGCACCCACGACATGAACGGCGTGTGCTCGCCGTGCGGTGGGCGGTAGAAGGTCGGGCAGACACCGAGCTCCTTCTCGAACCCGGCCTGCGCGCGCTCGAGCTCGGGGTAGCGAGGGTCGAGCCAGCGCCACTGGTCGTGATGGTAGGAGTGGTCGCCGAGCAGTTGGCCGTCGCGCAGGAGCGCGCGTGAGATGTCGGGGCGCGCGGCGAGGGCCTTGCCGACGGTGAAGAACGTGCCCTTCACGCCGAACGAGTCGAGGATGTGCGCGACAACGAGCGTCTCGTGCACGTTCGGTCCGTCGTCGAACGTGAGCGCGACCTCGGACCGATCGCGCGGGCCATGGCTCACGATCGGGCCGAGCCACGTCTCGGTCGGTGAGTTCGAGCCGATCCAGCCACCGACGACGAGCGCCGCGACGACCGTGAGCGCGACCAAGGCGGTCGCGCGGCGGTGGCGTGCTTCGGGCTCGCGCGTCGAACCTGCGAGCACGATGCCGACGGCGAGTCCGAGCACGACCGCCAGGTACGCCCGGAGGTCGTCCTCGTGAGTCTGGGTGAAGAGCCAGAGCGCCAACGCACCCGCGCACATGGCGAGCACCATGGCGACACGTCCACGACCGCGAGCAACGCGTCTCGCGACGAACGCGGCGACGAGGCCGAGAGCGATCGCGAGCGCGGTCATCGATCAGGCGCCGTCGCCGCGATCGCGCTCGCGATCGCATGGCTCGTCGTGCTCGGCACGATCCTGAGCCATCGCATCTTCGTGTCGAGCGACACGATCAGCAACTACGCGCACGTCTGGTTCGTGAGCCGCGTGATGGTGCGAACGCACGGCATTCCGTACCACATGGCGATCATCGGGCACGGTCAGGGACTCGCGTTCCCGTACGCGTTCCTCCCCTGGGTGACCGCCGCGCTGCTGCGGCCGTGGCTCGGCGACTGGGTCGTCACGCTGTGGCTCGTGGTCGGATCGATCGGGCTGATCGGAACGACGTTCTGGGCCTTCCCGGAACTTCGCCGCGGTTGGTGGTGGATCGCGCTCGTGCTCGCGAACCCGTTCCTCATCGTCGCGCCGGTGCTCGGGCAGCTGCCGTTCGTGTGGGCGATGGCGTTCGGGTTCGCGGCGATCGCGTGCTGGCGCGGCGGGCACACCGGATGGGCGATCGTGCTCGCGGGCGCCGGGCAGGCGACGCACGCGGCGGTCGTGCTCCCGATCCTCGCGATCGTCGTCGCGCTCTGGCTGCGTTGCGAACCCGAGCGACGGAAGTTGTTGGTGGCGTACGCGGCCTCGCTCGTCATCGCCGCACCCGCGGTCGCGCTCGTGTTCCTCACGCCCGCGTACGCGGACTCGTCGACGGGCGTGAAGGTCGTCAACTTCGTCGAGACGGTGGCGCCGCGCCTGCTCGTCGTGCTCGTGCCGATGGGTCTCGTGTGGCTGCGCCGCCGCGGCGTCCGTCCATGGATGGCACCCGCGCTGCTCGCGGCGATGCTCGCGACGAGCCTCGTGCTCGCGAGCCAGCTCGACACGCGCACCGCGTGGCGCGACCTGCACAAGAGCCCGGAGACGTCGCTCGTGCCGTTCATCCGCTCCGCCGCGTACCGACCCGGGCTCGAGTACCGCGTGCTGAGCACGACCGATCGCCGCATGGGCATGTACCTGCTCATCGAGCACGGCGCGCGGCTCGACTCCGAGTTCTTCCCGGAGAGCATCGTGCGGCGCACGTGGCCGAGCGCGGGTGAGTACTGCGCGTTCCTGCGCGCGCGTCGAGTCGACCGCGTCGTCGTCTACACGCACTACGACTCGGGCTTCCACAAGAACGAAGGAAAGCTGCTGCGCGAGCTCGCGCTCGATCAGGCCCTCTGCGCTCCGCAACACGTCACCGTCACCCACATCGCTTCCGCCAACCGTTACGACGTGTACGGAATCAACCGGCCGTGAACCACTCCACGTAGCGGCGGAGGCCTTCCTCGAAGGAGGTGCGGGGCTTCCAGTCGAGGAGCTTGTCGGCCTTGCGACCCGACACGGGGCGGCCGCGGAAGTCGCCGGGACGCGCGGGTCCGTACTGCACCGCGATCTCGCGGCCGAGCACGGCCTCGAGCGTGGCGATGAGATCGCGCAGGCTGATCGGCGCCGGACCCTCGAGGTTGAAGACCTCGTTGCGCCCGAGATCGTCGAGCGCGAGCACGTGTGCGTCGGCGAGATCCTCGACGTAGATGTAGTTGCGGTACTGGAGCCCGTCGCCGTCGATCGTGATCGGCTCGTCCGCGAGCGCCATGCGCACGAAACGCGGGATGACGAGCTCGTCGCGCATGCGGGGCCCGAACGGCACGCCGTAGCGGAGGATCGTGAACGGCACGCCGTACAGCTCCTCGAAGCTGCGGATCACGAGCTCGCTCGCGATCTTCGACGCGGTGTAGAGGTGCGCGGGCAACTGCGTGTCGAAGAGTGCGTCCTCGCGCAGGTCGGAGTCGCCGACCGCGGAGCCGTACACCCACACCGTGCTCGCGAAGAACACGCGCTCGACCGCGTTGCGGCGACCGGCTTCGAGCACGCGCGCGGTGCCGGTGACGTTGACGTCGACACCGTCGACCGGGTTCGCGTACACGTCGTTGACGTTCGCGACGGCGGCGAGATGGAAGATCGCGTCGCAGCCCTGCGTCGCGGCGACGAGCGCGTCGAGATCGCGCAGGTCGACCGGCGCGTGCTCGACGTCCGGCCGTGCGGGCGCGCGCGAGTCGATGACGACGACGGTGTGACCGGCGTCGGAGAGCTTGTCGACGACGTGCGATCCGATGAAGCCCGAGCCGCCCGTGACTGCGAGCTTCATCGCACGGACTCCACTTCGAGACGCGACGACGGGAGCACGGACCGCAGCGCGTCGACGACGCGGTCCGCCTCGGTCGCGGTCATGTCGGAGTGGACGGGCAGGCACACCTGACGCGCGCAGACGTCCTCGGCGACGGGGAAGCCGTCGCGCGCGAGGTCGTGGAACACCGGGTGCCGGTGCAGCGGCGCGGCGTAGACCTCACCGCTCAACGACACGCCGTGCGCCTCGCGAAGCCGGCGCTTCAGCGCGTCGCGGTTCACCCCGTGATCCAGCATTGCCACGTATTTGTAGTAGTTCGGGGCGCATTCGGACGGGATCGGGAGCGCCGCGATGCCGTCGAGGTCGGCGAGCGCGGCGTCGTAGCGCGCCGCCGCGGCGCGTCGGGCCGCGATGAACTCGTCGAGCCGGCGCTGCTGCACGAGGCCGACGGCCGCGTGGAGCTCGCTCATGCGCCAGGCCGCACCCATCCGCACGTGGTCGCCGCCGAGGAAGCCGGCCTTGCCCTGGTCGCGATACACGACCGCGTCGTCACGCAGTCGTTCGTCGGCCGTGACGATCATGCCGCCTTCGGCCGCGGTGATCACCTTCGTCGGATAGAAGGAGAACGCGCCGGCGACACCGAACCGGCCCGCGGCGACCCCGTCGAACGCGGCGCCGTGCGCGTGCGCGGCGTCCTCCACGAAGAACAGGCCGCGGCGGGCGCAGAGGTCGCGGATCGCAACG
Organism: Acidimicrobiia bacterium; assembly: GCA_036271555.1. NCBI lineage: Bacteria > Bacillati > Actinomycetota > Acidimicrobiia > Acidimicrobiia bacterium. The sequence continues at coordinate 8,589 of DATBAK010000019.1, read as the reverse complement.
ACCTCGGGGCTGATCACGCCGCCGATGTGCACCATCACGACGCCCGCGGTGTCGGGTGTGAGCGCGGCTTCGACGGTCGCGGCCGAGAGCGCGAGCGTCGACGCGTCGACATCGGCGAGGCGCACACGACCCCCGGCGTGCACCACCGCGGCCGCGGTCGCGAAGAACGTGTTCGCGGGCACGACCACCTCGGCGCCGTCGACATCGAGATGGCGCAGCACGATCTCGATCGCCGCGGTCCCCGAGCTCACTGCGATCGCGAACGGCGCGTCGTGGCGGCGCGCGAACTCGGCCTCGAATTGCTGCGTGTGCGGGCCAAGGGTGAGCGAACCCGACGTGAGCGACGCTTCGATGAGCGCGTGGATCTCCGCGCGGTCCTCGTCCGGGAACACCAGACGGGCCGCGGGAACAGGCCGCTGGTGCTCGTTCATCGAGGGGGGATCGTAGTGCCGGGTCACGGAAAGAAGACGAACGACACGGCCGCCGCGACCGCGATCAGCACCACGAGATCGCGGGCGCGCGGGCGGCTCTCATCTTCGCTGACGACGCCGAAGCCGCCGCGCGCTTCGATGGCGTCGGCGAGCTCGCGGCTGCGGCGCAGACACACCGTCGTCGCGGCGACGAGGAGGTCGACGGGCTCGCGCAGCGACGCGCGGAAACCGGGATCGTGCAGCTCGGGACGGAGGCGTCGCGCCGCGAGCAGCACCCGCAGCTCCTCCGCGAGCAGCGGGAAGCACCGCACGCACAGTGCGACCGCGACGACGACCTCGTCGACCGGCACGCGCAGGAACCGCAACGGCTTCAGGAGCTTGCCGAGCGCGGGCGCAAGATCGCCGAGCCGGCTCGTCCACGCGACGACGGCCGCGAGCGCGAGCAGCTCGATGCCGACGAGCAGCAACCGGGCCCACTGATCGAGGGCTTCCTTGCTGATCGAGATGCCGGCGATGTCCCAGCGCGGCGACGGTCCCCACATCACGTCGACGACCCCGCCGACCACGAGGACCATGAGAATCCACGACGGGATGCGCGGCACCGCGCGGCGCGGGATCCGCGCGACCGCGATCGCGGCGACGACGAGCGCGCCGACGAGCGCGAGCGCGCGCCACGACGGCTGCAGCGACAGCGCGATGCTCACCGCGCCGACGGCGAGGATCTTCGTGCCCGCCCAGAGTCGATGCACCGGCGTGTCGCCCGGGATGTAGCGCAGCGGCCGAAGCTCCGTGTCGCGTCGGCGCGTCTGCGACGCCGCCATCAGGCGTCCTCCGTCGCGAGGAACGCGCGCACCGCGTCGACGTCGGTCGCGGGCTCGGAGATCACGATCTCGCCGTCGCGCAACGCGACGACGCGGTCGACGACCGGCGCAAGCTCGGTGAGGTCGTGCGACACGATGACGAGCGAGATCGGACGCGACGCGCGCAGCGCGGCGAGTACCGCGACGAGCTCGGCGCGCGCGGCGTCGTCGAGACCCGCGAGCGGCTCGTCGAGCACGAGCAACGGCGTGTCGGTCACGAGCAGGCGCGCGAGCGCAACGCGGCGTTGCTGCCCGCCGCTGAGGTCGTCGATCGCGCGCGAAGCGAACGCGGGCGGCAGCCCGACGAGCGCGAGCGCGTCGACGATCTCGGCGCGACCACCGTTGCGGATCGCGGTGCCGAGCTCGCCCGCGACCGACTGGTGGAGCAACTGCAGGCGCGCGTGCTGGAAGCCGAGGCCCACCCGCCCGACCTGGTCGACGATCGGATCGCCCGCGAGGAGCGCCTCGCCCTCGGTCGGCGTGAGCAGTCCCGCGAGCAACCACGCGAGCGTGGTCTTGCCCGAGCCGTTGCCGCCGACGACGAGCATCGCGTCGGACGAGCCGAGCGTGAGGTCGATGCCGCGCAACGCCCGGTGCGCCCAGGGCGTGCCTTCCGAATAGACGTACCCGACGCCGCGGAGGTCGACGAGCGCGCCGGGCGGACCGAGGTGACGGGGCAACCGACCGTCGACGAGCACGGGCGGGGGTGCGAGGGCGGTCGGGACGGTCGGGGCGGTCGGGCCGCCGCCGAGCGCGACGACCGCGTCGGCGGCCGCGATCTCACCGGCGCGGTGCGTCGCGTGCACGACGGTCGGACCGTCGCCGTCCGGCAGCGCGCGCAACAACCCGAGAAGTCGGTCGCGACCCGCGGGATCGAGCATCGCGGTCGACTCGTCGGACACGAGCAACGCGGGCCGGCGCGCCAGCGCGGCCGCGATCGCGAGTCGCTGGAGCTGACCGCCCGAGAGGCTGTCGGTGTCGCGGTCCCCGAGGCCGCCGAGGCCGACGGAGTCGAGCAGCGCGCCGACGTCGGGTCGCGTCGCGCCCGACTGCATTCCCCACACGACGTCGTCGCGCACGCGCACACCGAGCACCTGACTCTCGGGGCGCTGGAACACGATCGCGGTGCCGCCGGCGCGACCGAGCGCGACCGCGCCCGGTCGGTGGATCGCGCCCGCGGTCGGAGGCGCGCCCGCGAGCAGGCGCACGAGCGTCGACTTCCCCGCGCCGTTCGCGCCGGTGACCGCGACGTACCGGTGCGCCGCGATCTCCGTCGTGACGTCGTGCAGCGCGTCGACCGTCGCTCCGGGATAGCGGAACGCGACGTGGTCGAACGCGACGGGCACGGGTCCCGGTGGCTCCGAATCCGTCGCGCCGTCGAGCACGACGCGCGGCGGGCCGTCGGCGAGTCGCCCGACGACGCGCAACGCGATGCCGTACACGAACAACGACGCGAGGCCGATCGCGAAGAGCTCGAACGCGGGCACGAGCACCCACCAGTGCGTGATCCCCCACCGCACCGCGCGGTCGCCGGCGCGCGCGACGGCGGGTAGGTGCACGCGCACGAGGAGGTGATGCAGCGCGTTCCAGAGGTTGCGGAGCTGGTCGAGCGACAGCCTGCGCAACCGGCCGAAGACGACGAGCAGGCCGTCGGTCACGAGCGCGGCGGGCGGCCAGAGGAACAGCAGCGACGCGCCCGCGGCCCGCAGCGGGCCCCAACGCCGCCGGATCCCGACCGCGACCATGCCGCTCACCGCGAGGCAGCCCGCGAGGTTGGTGACCACTCCGGTCCCGCCGACGAGGAACCCGAGCGCGGCGGCGGCGCCGACGCCGACGAACAGGACCCGCGGCCGCTGGCGGACGCCGAGCACGACGAGGGGCACGCACGCGGCGGCGAACAGCGCGCTCCCGAGCGGCAGGAGCCAGCCCAGCACGACCAGGCCGAGGGCCAGGTCGGCGAGCACCGCGGCCTCCGCCAGCTCGATGGGGGTGACCGGCCCTCGGCGACGGGCCACGGGGCTGCTCACGGGCACGCTGCTCCTCGGATGTATACGCGTCACTTCACAGTCGCCGAGTTGTGCCGATGGAGGGTACCGGTGCCCTCGTGTCGAGCATACGGGGGGCGAATCTGACAGCGATTCGAGGGGTAGCTCGGAAGATGGATCTCACGTATTGGCGTGCTTGGGTCGGCGTCCGCTGGCGGGAAGCCGGTCAGGGCGAACGCGGCGCGAACCTCGTCGAGTACATCCTGCTCATCGCGTTCATCGCGGTCATCGTCATCGTCGCGGTGAAGGTGCTCGGCAAGACGATCTCGAAGCAGTTCTCGAGCGCGAACTCCAACCTGAGCTGAGCTAGCGGCTGAGGAGCACCTCGGCCATCTGTACGGCGTTCAACGCGGCGCCCTTGCGCAGGTTGTCGCCGGTCACCCAGAGGTTGATCGCGCCCGGCTCCGACGGGTCGTCGCGCAGGCGGCCGACGAGCACCGGGTCGATGCCCGCGCCTTCGAGCGCGGTCGGGTAGCCGTTGCCGTCGTCGACGAGCGTGACGCCCGGCGCGTCGCGCAGCGCGTCCGCGGCTTCGGCGCGCGTCACCGGTCGCGAGAACGAGATGTTCGCGGTCATCGCGTGGCCGACGTAGACGGGCACGCGCACGCACGTCACGCTCACGCGGATCGCGTCGTCGTGCAGGATCTTGCGCGTCTCCCGGACGAGCTTCCACTCCTCCGACGTGTAGCCCTGCTCCCTCAGCGAGCCCGCGAGCGGGATCACGTTGCCGGCGATCGGGCGGTCCCACACGTCGCCGGGGCGCGCACCGGCCCCGTTCGCACCGGCGCGCCGCAACGTGTCGGCGTCGCCCGCGAACTTCGTCCACTGCTCGTCGAGCTCGCGCATGCCGGGCTGTCCCGCGCCCGACACCGACTGGTACGTCGACACGACGAGCCGGTCGATGCGCGCGAGCCGGTGCAGCGGCGCGAGCGCGGTGACGAGCACCATCGTCGTGCAGTTCGGGCACGACGCGATGCCCTTCGGCAGCGACGAGAGGTCGTCGGGATTCACCTCGGACACGACGAGCGGGATGTCGGGGTCCATGCGGAACGCGGCCGAGTTGTCGATGACCGTCGCGCCCGCGGCCGCGGCCTTCGGCGCCCACTCGAGCGCGAGCGGGTCGTCGACGTCGACGATCACGAGGTCGACGCCGTCGAAGCAGCCGTCGGCGAGCACCTCGCACTCGACCTCGCCGTCGCGGAACGCGAGCTTGCGTCCGCGCGACCGCTCCGACGCGTACGCGCGCAGCTCGGCGACCGGGAACGCGCGCTCCTCGAGGATGCGCAGCATCTCCTGGCCGACGAGTCCCGTCGCGCCGACCACACCGACGGTCATGGCCTTCACGAGATCGCCTCGAGGCCGAAGGCGCGGTGCAGCGTGCGCACCGCGGGCTCCACGTCGGTCTCGTTCACGACGCACGAGATGCGAATCGTCGACGTGCTGATCATCTCGATGTTGATGCCCTCGTCGGCGAGCGTCTCGAACATCTTCGCGGCGACGCCCGGATGCGTCTTCATGCCCGCGCCGACGAGTGAGACGCGGCCGACCTGGGCATCGGACCGGTAGCCCCGCGCCTCCGTGTCGACGACGATCTTGTCCATCACGACCGCGGTCTTCGCGAGGTCGGTGCGCGGCACCGTGAACGAGATGTCGGTGTGGCCGGCGGTCGACACGTTCTGCACGATCATGTCGACGTTCACGCCGTCGTCGGCGAGCGCGCGGAACACGGACGCGGCGACACCGGGCCGGTCGGGCACCTGCTCGATCGTGACCTTCGCCTCCGAGACGTCGTGCGTGACGCCGGAGATGATCGCCTCCTCCAACATGGGGACCTCCTCGACGACCCAGGTTCCCGGAGCCCAGGTGAAGCTGGATCGGACGTGCAGCGGCACGTGGTGGTTGCGGGCGACCTCGACCGAGCGCATCGCGAGCACGCGCCCGCCGGTCGCGGCCATCTCGAGCATCTCCTCGAAGGAGATCCTGGCGAGCCGGCGCGCGTCGGGGACGATGCGCGGGTCGGCGGTGTACACACCCTCGACGTCGGTGTAGATCTCGCAGACGTCGGCGTGGAACGCGGCCGCGAGCGCGACCGCGGTGAGATCCGAGGCGCCGCGCCCGAGGGTGACGATCTCCTTCGCGGTCGACACGCCCTGGAAGCCGGCGACGATCGCGACCTGGCCCTGCGCGAGCACGTCGCGGATGCGGTCGCCCTTGATCTCGATGATCTTGGCGCGGCCGTGGTCGGTGTCGGTGACGATGCCGGCCTGGGAGCCGGTGAACGACACCGCGGGCACGCCGAGGTCGTTCACGGCCATCGAGAGGAGCGCCATCGAGATGCGCTCACCCGCGGTGAGCAGCATGTCGAGCTCCCGCGTGTGCGGGTTCGCCGACACGTCGTGTGCGAGCCGCAACAGGTCGTCGGTCGACTTGCCCATCGCGCTGACCGCAACGATGACATCGCTGCCGCCCTTGCGCGTCCGTGCGATGTGATCGGCCACGGCCCGAATGCGATCGGGATCGGCCACCGACGTGCCGCCGAACTTCTGGACGAGCAACGCCACGGCGGTCCACGGTACTCGCCGCCCCGAGCGCTCCCCGAAGCAATTGACTCCCTAAACTCCCGGCTCCATGAGCAAAGCGGATCGGCGGGCGCGCAAGCGGGAGAACCGGCTCCAGGGCCAGGCCACGCGGGCGGCGGAGGCCAAGCGGCGCAAGCAACGTTCGGGGCTGATCCGCGGTGTGATCGTCGCCGCCGTCATCGTCGTCGTGTTCGGCATCATCATCGCGACCGGGCACAAGTCGAAGAAGAAGGCGGCGGCGACCTCGACGACGGTCACGACGACCGCGACCAAGACCGCGAGCTGCTCGCACACCGCGCCCCCACGCGGCTCGACGAAGACGTACTCGAAGGCGCCGGCGATGACGATCGACGCCACGAAGACGTACACCGCGACGATGACGACGAGCTGCGGCACGATCACGATGACGCTCGACCCGAAGGACGCGCCGAAGACGGTGAACAGCTTCGTCTTCCTCGCTCGGGCCCACTTCTTCGACGGCTTGAAGTTCCACCGCATCGTGCCCGACTTCGTCGTGCAGGGCGGCGACCCGAAGGGCGACGGCTCCGGCGGTCCCGGCTACTCACTGCCCGACGAGCCGCCGAAGACCGGTTACACGGCGGGCTCGGTCGCGATGGCGAACGCGGGCTCGGGCACCACGGGCTCGCAGTTCTTCCTCGTGGCCAGCGCGAACGGCGCGAAGACGCTCGGCGGACCGCCGTACAAGTACTCGGCCCTCGGGCAGATGGACGCGAAGAGCCTTTCCGTCGTCCAGAAGATGGAGACGTTCGCGCCCTCGTCGGGCGACGGTCCGCCCACGCAGCCGCTCTACATCGACAAGGTCACGATCTCGGAGTCGTGATGGCGTTGCGTCGCACCGTCTGAGTAGACGGTGACGTCGCCGGCGCCGACCGCGCGCCACGGCGCGTCGGGCGGACGGATCAACGCGGTGTGCTCGTCGACGCCCGCGAGCACTGCGTGGTCGGCGAGCAGCTCGATCGAACGCTTCCGGAGATGGTCCGCCGCGGTGCCGTGGTACGGGAAGACCGCGAGGTTCGAGACCACGCCGAGCCCGACGGTGTACGCGCCGCCGCGGGGGTCGACCATCGGGTCGCCGAGCACGGTCGCGCCCGCGCCCGAGGCCGCGAGCACGCCGCCGTTGCGGTACGCGGCGACGATCACCGCGAGCAGCGACGACTCCTTGAGCACCGAGCGGAGGTGCAACGGCGAGCCGTCGGAGAGATAGACGAAGGCCGCGCCCTTCACGGCCTTCACGTTGGCGTCGTCCTCGGCGTCGCGCCGGTTGAGGACCATGACCGGGCGCACGATCGCGCCCAGCTCCTCGAACCAGTGCGTGGCCCGCTCGACGACCTTGTCGGGGCGCTCGTAGGCCGCCGCGGTCGGCAGGACCACGACCTCCTTCGTCCCGCTCGTCTCGAGCAGCTGCTCGTCGATCGGCCGGCAGCCGGGCTGCCACTCACCGCCGCCGAGCAGGGCGAGCGTGCCGCGCGGCCTCCGGTTCTGCGTCATGGCGCTCATCATGACGCGTGAGGACCACGGCGCTCTGGTGGCCCGCGACTACTCGCCGGTAACCTGCGCCGCCATGACTGTGAAGCGGGTGGGAATCGTCGGCTCCGGGATCATGGGTTCCGGCCTCGCCGAAGTGTGCGGCAAGGCCGGCTACGAGGTCATCGTGCGGAGTCGCACCGAGTCCGGTGCCGACAAGCTGCTCGGCGGGCTCGAGAAGTCTCTGGCGCGCCAGGTCGACAAGGGGCGGCTCGAGGCGGTCGAGCGCGACAAGATCGTCGGTCTCGTGCGCGGCGTCACCGACCTCGCGGAGCTCGCCGAGTGCGACCTCGTGATCGAGTCGATCGTCGAGGACCTCCCGGTCAAGAAGCACCTCTTCAACGAGCTCGACCGCATCTGCGCGGAGCGCACGATCCTCGCGACGAACACGTCGACGTTGCCGGTCGTCGAGCTCGCGATGGAGACCGGTCGTCCCGAGAAGGTGTGCGGCGTCCACTTCTTCAACCCCGCGCCGGCGATGGCGCTCGTCGAGATCGTGCGTGCGATCACGACCGCCGACGACACGATCGCCGCCGCGACCGCGTTCGCGGAGTCGTGCGGCAAGAACGCGGTGCAGGTGCGCGACCAGGCCGGGTTCATCGTGAACGCGCTGCTCTTCCCGTACCTGAACAACGCGGTGAGGATGCTCGACGCCGGCGTCGCGACTCGCGACGGCATCGACGCCGCGATGAAGGGCGGCTGCAACTTCCCGATGGGCCCGCTCGCGCTGCTCGACCTCGTCGGGCTCGACACGAGCCTCGCCATCCTCGAGGCGTTGTACGCCGAGTTCCGTGACCCGAACTACGCGCCCGCTCCGCTGCTCAGCCGCATGGTGAGCGCCGAGCGCCTGGGCCGGAAGTCGCGTCAGGGGTTCTACGACTATCGGTCCTAGGCTTCCCCCGTGGCCGAACGTGACCGCCCCTGGGTGATGCGGACGTACTCCGGGCACTCTTCCGCCCGGGCGTCCAACGAGCTGTACCGCACGAACCTCTCGCGGGGGCAGACGGGGTTGTCAGTCGCGTTCGATCTGCCGACGCAGACCGGGTACGACTCCGACGCGGTGATGGCGCACGGCGAGGTCGGCAAGGTCGGCGTGCCGGTGCCGACGCTCGCGGAGATGCGCACGCTC